>CAYVVX010000149.1:0-9598 GCA_964455315.1 uncultured Planctomycetales bacterium
TGCCGGGCTGCTCATGGCCGCCTACTCAGGACCGGGAGGATGCGATGTCTCCGCGGCAGGTCCGACGGACGCCGCGATCCTCGCGCCCACCTTCGATGCCTGGATGCGCGAAGAGGGCAGCCCCGGGCCCGGGGATGACTTTGTGCGTGACGGCGATCTCATCAGCGTATGGTCCAGTGATTTCGGCCCCACGCGATATGGACTCATGCAGTTCGACGTGAGCCAGTTCGCCGGTCAGACCCTCGCCTCGGTCACGCTCGAATTGTACAACCCGGTGACGGGCTATTCCGGCGATGACGAGCCGATCCTGCAGACCGCCTACGTAATCGATACCACGGGCGGGACGCCGATGGGCTCCGGTCTCAACTGGGGCGTCTATCAGGCTGAATATGAGGGCAACGAAACCACCCTGCAAAGCCTGGGTGCCTATGATGCCGGCGCCACCAGCACGACGCCTGAGATCCAGGACGTCTACCTGCCCAGCTACGCGAGCGCAAACGATATCGCCGTCGTGCAGGCGGCCGCGAACAGCGCATCCGGCACGCTCAACCTGATCTTCAAGCAGGCGGAAAACGCCACCGGATACAAGGCGGACTGGGGAGATATCGAGAACACGCTCGGCTCCCTGCCGGCGCGGCTGATCGTCGAAGTGGCCGGCGATCCCTGCCGGATTGAGACGCTGACGCTGCCAGCGGGCAGCGTTGGTCAAGCGTATTCTTCAATGCTGACGGCCGATGGCAACTGCACCGGCACGCTTCAATGGGCGATCAGCAGTTGCACGCTGCCGCCTGGATTGACGCTGAACGCCGGCACCGGCGAAATCAGCGGAACGCCCGCTCTGGGCGGTTCCTATCCGCTGGTTGTGGAACTGACCGCGGACCAGGGCACCAGGAAGCGTATCCTGACGCTGGACGTATCGGGACGTGACGCCGACTTCGACAACGACGGCGATGTCGACCTGGTTGATCTCGATTACTTCGCCCTGCGGATGGGAGGTTCATTCGCGCCCGCGCCCTCGTGCACGTCGGGCGGCAACTTCCCATCAACGGACACGCCGCTCAACATCCCCGACGCGGACAGCGTGATCAGCACGCTGCACATCGCCAGCAGCTTCACGATCGGGGACGCCAATGTTTTCGTGGATGTCAGTCATGGATTCCAGAGGTTCCTCAAGCTTGAACTGGAAGGTCCCGACGGTACTCGGATCGTGTTGAAGGACTTCCTGGACGGTGCCGAAGGCGAGTTCCCCTCAACCACCTTTGATGATGAGGGCACCGCCCCCGCGGAATCGCTTTCCGCATTTGACGGAAAGGACGCGATGGGCGACTGGAAGCTCATCGCGTCGGATTACGACGTAGTACCGGACAACGCGGTTCTGAACGCCTGGACCTTGATCCTGAGTGCCCCGTGAGTGTCGAGCAGGTTGAGTTTGTGAGGTGTTGATGTCTTGTTGCACGGAACATGTCCGGTGTTTTGCAACGGCGGTTGCGATGCTGGCCGCAATGGTCGTCGGTGCACCTCTCGCTCGGTCCGCGGAAATCGTGTTCGCCCCGACCTATGACGGCTGGATACGTACAGAGGACGACTTTGTACGACAATCTGACTTCATCAGTGTCTGGTCGAGCGGGTTTGGTAAACGGTACGGCCTCGTCCAGTTCGACCTGACGCCGCTCGCAGGGCAGACCATCACCGGAGCCACCCTGGAGTTGTACTCACCCATCACCGGATCCTCCAGTGACCATGAGCCTGCGAAGCAGACAGCCTTCCGGATCGACACCCAGGGCGGAACCGCACTGGAGTCCAATCAGGTCACCTGGACCGTGTACCAGGCGGAATACGAGGGAACCGAGACGCCTTTCGAGTTGCTCGGAGCGTACGAGATCGGCGCCGTCGCCACGACACCTCCCATTCAGAATACCTATCTGCCGAGTGTTGCCAGCGCGAACGATATCGCTTTGCTCCAGGCTGTCGCCAACAGTGCCTCCGGGCGAGTCGATCTCGTGCTCAAGATGGTCGAGGACGGCCAGGAAGACTACAAGGGCGAATGGGGCGATACCGAGCAGACCGGCGGGTCTCTGGCGGCGCGACTTCGAATTCAGATTGCGGATCCGCCGGGTTGCGAGATCTCTACGGGGGGTCTTCCCGCGGCCGTTCGCGGCGTGCCTTATGCTGGATCCCCGTTCTCGGCGGGCGCCTGCCCGTCCGGAACACAGTTTGAGGTCAGCGAGTGCTTCCTTCCTCCGGGACTGTCGCTCGATCTGGCGACCGGTGTCATCTCCGGAACAACGCGCTATGGCGGCACCTTCCCGTTACATGTCCGGATTCTTGACGAGCAGTCGCAACTGATCGACGAGGCGGATGTGGACCTGGTGGTCGAGGGAGCCTTCGACACTCGCGCCGATTTTGATCAGGACGGAGACGTCGATCTGGAGGACTTCGATCGCTTCGCTTTGGCTTTGACCGGTCCAAATCCCAGCCCCGATACATGCGACCCCGGCTCCACCCCTCCGGAAGGCGACTTCGATCTGCCGGCCAGCGCGGATATCTGGATCCGGGAGAGCGACGGGACAGGCAGAGAAAGTGACTGGGTGTCGGTCTGGTCTTCGGCCAGTAACGACGGGGGCTCAAACGGGCGGCGCTATGGACTGATCGAGTTTGACGTGAGTTCGCTCGCGGGGGAGACGCTGGCCAGCGCGAATCTGAGCCTCTGGGTCGGCGATGACTACTCCGGCACCACCAAGCCCATTCGCCAGAAGGCATACGTCATCGACTCCGGCGGCACGCCGCTGGCGAATCTGGATTGGGCATCTTACTTCGCGGACAAGGATGCCGGCAAGCAGCCATTGGAATCGCTGGGCGCATTCGATGAAGGAGCTCCGCTCAGCGAAGGCACCACGGGGATTTACCTGGACGACGCCGGCGCGTCGCCGCTCGATCTTGGTCTCATCCAGAGCGAAGCCAACGGAGACGGTGTTCTCAGCTTGGTGCTGATTGCGGATGAGGACGGTACCGACTACCGCGGTGATTGGGGCGATGGCACAAACGCCGCCGGACCCGGTTTTTCCGAAAGGCCTGCCATCCTCCGGGTGCTCACCGGCCCGCCCTGCTACATCCAGACCAGCGGACTACCGAACGGGGAGCTCGATCAACCCTACCAGGCGCTGCTGGAACCTGCCAACGGCTGTTTCCAGAATCTGCAATGGGAGTTGTCCGCCTGCGCGCTGCCACCCGGTCTGACCCTGGACGCGGCAACCGGCCAGATCTCCGGTACGCCCGTCTTTTCCGGTGGCTATTCATTCCGAATTCGCATGACGGATCCGATTCAGCAGGTCAGTCGGGAGCGCACGTACACGATCACGATCACCGGCAGTTCAAGAGCGGATCTCGATGGTGACAGCGACGTGGACGAGGATGACTTCGCCCGGCTCCAGGCGAGCTTCACCGGGCCGCTTGATCCCGATTTCGACCTGTGCTGGCGCAAATACGTGACCCATGCAGCCAACACCATCATCGAACACGGTCGCGATCACTACGGACCCGTTCACACGAACATGTGGGCCGCGATACTTGACGTGAACTCACTTGAATCACCCGAGTTTCCGCTGCTTCTCGACGATAACGTGCGAACGGAGGAACGACCGAATGACGGGCGCCGCAGCCCGGGAGGCGCAAACCTGTGGTTGGACGGCCCGACTGTGCGCACCTTCTATCGTCTGTCGGAAATCTCCGGCGACCCGGTCTTTGCCCAGGCGGCCGATGCGTATATCAGTGATTACTTCCAATACGCACTCAAGCCCGACAAGGATCTGCTCAACTGGGGCTCCCACGTCTATTACCATATCTTCAACGACCAGCCGGCCGGCGATCAAAACGGAGCAGGCCCGCACGAGATGCTCATGAAGCACGCGGCATGGGATCAGCTCTATCGCGTGAACCCGACAGCTACGCGAAACGAAGTCGACTCCGTCTGGACCTGGCACATCTGCGACAAGGTGACCGGCCAGCACAATCGCCACAGCGATGGGAACTGCTCGCTGGATTTTGGATTCTCCGGCGGTTCATTCATCCTGGCATTCGCATCGCTCTACGCCGAAACAGGCGAGCAGCAATACCTGGATAAGGCCCGACTCATCGCCAACTGGCACTGGGACCACCGCGATCTGACCACCAATCTGCTGATGGACGCCCCTTCGGCCGGCTCCCGCTACGACGCCCTGCACAGTTTCACCAGTATCACCGGCCCGTTCGCCGCCCAGCTCATTCGCGCCACGGAGGTCAGCGGCGATCCCATGTTCCGCGATCATGCCATCACCTACATCAAGGCTTACGACCAGTACGGGTGGGACGAGGACGCGGGCACCTACTACGGGATGTTAGCGCTGGACGGCACACCGATCCAACACCAGGCCGGCGGCTCCGGCTATGATCGCTACATCCCCGATGGGCACGTGGACATCTGGCGGACCATCATGTACTCGTATGAATTCCCGGTCATCGCGGCTGAATCGGCGCTCTATGCCTACGAACTCTCCGACGATGGAAATGGGCAGGATCCGGAGTTGCTGGCTGTCGCCCGACGATGGGCCGGGGCGATCGAGTCCGATCTCCCGCCGCGCCTCGGGGACCGCTGGAAGAATGAGGTCATCGCCGCACTACCGGCGGTGCTCGATACCGGCGGCACCTACGCCGAGAATTACGGGCGGGCCATCTCGTTCTTCGTCAACCTGTACCACGCTACCGGAGACAATCGATACCTTCGACGGGCGAAGGTGCTGGCACGCGAAGCGATTGCAAAACTCTATGTGAACGGCATCTTCCGCGGGCATCCCGCGAAGGATTTCTATCAGGCCAACGACGGCGTCGGTTTCCTGCTGCATGCGTTGCTGCAGCTTGACGCGCTGCCGGAGGCGTGGCGGATGACGTTCTGACCGATTGGACTGAGGCGGGAATGGCCCGGCGGCGCCCGCGAGGAGGATCACTCGAAGCGTGCGGACCGCGACCGACTGCGGACCGGCACGCACGCAGGAGTGTGAGGCGAGAGCGATCAGAGGTGAGCGAACTGCAGGCGGCGGAAGCTGCCGAACCTCAAGGAGGCTTGCGATGAAGTCCTATCAACTGGCTGCGTGCTTGGCCGTGATTGCGGCCGCCCCTTCGATGGCGGCGGACGTGACCTGGACGCTGACGGGACCAACGTCGGTGGATCTCGGGCAACCGGTTTCCTGGCAGGCCTCCGTGGCGGTCACCGGCGCCAATCAGGGGCTGGCCGGATACGCCTTTCACGTCGTCATCGGCCCGGGTGCGGGACCGACGGCAGGCGGTGACGGGCAATGGGGCACCAATGACGACGAAAACCTAGCCGATGTGCAGCTCGCACCGGCCGCCTTCGTCAACAGCTTCCAGGTCGCGGGCTCCTCGCCACCTCCCGGTTCGTTGTCGAGCACGTACAGCGCGGGAGGCCCTGGAATGAACGTGCTGGCCCAGACGGGCAGCAACACGATCAACGGTGAACTCCTTCAGGTCGGTACCAGTTACCTGGCCTGGGCCGCGGCACCGGGATCCGATGGGCAGACGGCTGGTGTTGGCATCGCCGGCTTGAAGTCGGGCTTGCTGGCGAACCCCGCCGGTGAGTACGTGGTGAACTCAGGCACCATTCCGACGACAGGTCTGGCACCCGGCTCGTACACCGTCATGCTGATCCCTGTCGCCACCCGGACGCTGCGTGATACACTTGACTTCTCGCAGGATCATGCCGGCTTCATCATGCAATCGACGACCTCCAGTGGCAGCAGCTTCAGTTTCTTTCTGGGCATGGTGGACATCCCCGGGGATTTCGACGAAGACCACGATGTGGATCTTGACGACCTGGTGATCTTCAGCACGTGTTTCGGAGGACCGGATGTGCCCTACAATCCGGTGAGCCTCCCAGGTGGATGCGATCTGCCGGTTGATGGGAACAGCCACATCGAAGCCGACTTTGATGGCGACGGCGATGTGGACCATGGCGACTTCGGCGTCTTCCAGCGATGTATCAGCGGTGCCAACATGCCGGGAGATCCCAACTGCGCGAATTGAGCATCTCACGCAGGCATCGACGATTCACGCGGCAATCGGGCTTTATTTGCCGGGTATTGGCGCTGACTGCGATGATCCTGGTTCGGCGGCCATTGCAGGCCGCCAACGTGCCGACACAGCCCGAAGAAGGGAAGGCCGCTCAGAAAGCCTCCGACGGCGGCTCAAGTCCGATCTGCGGAACCGTCGTGGACGATCTGGATCATCCCGTCGCCGGCACAGCCATCTCATGGCACACATTGACGCTCTCCGGTGTATCCGAGGAGCCGATCTCCACGACGACTTCAGGATCGGCTGGCGCGTTTCAACTACCGCTCCCTGAATTGCAGCCCTCACTGGGGGCCTGTGTGAGCGCCTTCAAGCCGGGCGTGGGAATGGACGTCATTCCTCTGGTGCCCGGCGCACTACCAGCAGCGCTCAACTTTCACCTCAGTCGGGACGGCAGCACGGCCGGATGGGTTGTCGACACGGAGGGCACCCCGGTTTGCGAAGCCCGGGTTGTAGTATGCGCCGTGGCACGCGCAACCTGGCGGGCACCGGTGCCATCTGTGATCGTCTCGGAAACCGATGCGACAGGACGTTTTCAACTGATGGACCTGCCCGCGGGCGTGGAGGTGGAACTGCTGATCTCCGCCCCCGGACACGCGCTCGCCAGCATACACGCCGCTTCCGGTGACCAGCGGCTGGTATGTGAACTGCCCAAGGGTGCAGCCGCCACAGGCACGGTCATCGCGGACAAGTCCTGGGGCCAATCGTCTGCGCCGCAGCTCTATGCAAGCACCGGTGCGCTCGTCGCGCTCGATCCTGGCGGGGCGTTCAGCATCACCAGCCTGCCTGAAGACATCATCACCTTCGCTCCCGATGTGGTCGGCTGTAATGGAAGTCAGGCAGCCACCCTTTCGACGGTGCGCGTCCCCGTCACCGCTCGCCGGGATACGCAAATCGAACTCCATCAAGTCGAGTCGATCGCAGTACGCGGCCGTGTGATAGAACGACCGGCGGGCAACGAACTCTCTCCAGCCGCACGTATCCGTGCCATGGCTTCCGATCCAGACGCTCCGAACACCAGAGGTCTCGCCGGCATCCCGGTCGAGATCCTGCCGCTGCGGCAGATCACATGGACCGATGGGAGCGGTGGATTCTGCTTCAATGTCCCCGAAGGCCAGTACGAAATCGGGATTGCAGCCGTCCCGCCTGGTTATCGCTGGCCTCGTCCGTTCCCGATGGCGCTACGGGAGCGTACTTTCGGCACTTCCCCACATCTGAGCTGGCTGCGCCGCTGGCGATGTGGCCTGAATCGCCCCGAACGGAACTATCCGCCGGGATGTGCCTGGGTGCATCCCGACGCGGTGAGTGTCATCGCAAACGCGGGACTCGCACCGCCGCCCCTCACCATGGGATTGAAAGCCACCCCCAGAATAATGGGCCGAGTCACGAGTCCCGACGGCTCACCTGCCGCGAACGCCTGCTTGACCATCGGAAACATTCTGGCAGGATATACGAATGCTCTGGGGGACTTTGAAATCGCCTTCCCGGACGATCTTGCCTGGAAATCAACGCCGATCCTGCTCGTATCACACTGGAATGCGAGCGGATGGCGACGATTACCCGAACGGTTCAGCGAGCGTGTATGCGATCTCGGTGATATCGCACTTGAGTCCAATGCCTCCTGTCAGGGCCGCCTCCTGGACAGCCGCAAGCGGGGTATTTCGAGCGTACAGCTCACTGTGCGGCTGGGATCACATGAAGCCTCCTTCGATCGCTACGACGGCGTACTCACTGATGGGGAGGGTCGCTTTCGTTTCAATCATCTGACCGCCGGTCTGCCGTGCAGGATCCTGCCCACGCATGAAACGGCGCCCTTTCCCGCTCTCGAGGTATCTCCGATCGCGGGGCGTACAGCCGACCTGGGCGATATCACTTTGGGGACGACGTCAGATGTGACGCGCATCACCATCTCCGACAAAGACGGACGCCCAGTCGGTGGTGCCGAGCTGATCGTACTCACGGCGGACAACCGTCGCCGCATGGCCACAACTGACGATCGCGGCCTCGCCGAATGCGCCGGCCTGCCGCGAGACGGGTTTGTCCGTCTGCTGGTGGTGGGCCGGGACTGGTGCGATTATCGTCGCATCCGCTGGGACACCAGTCCGGTACATCTGGTGGTCTCGCCACCTGCCGATCTCACCGCTGCCGAACGATAAGCGGCTACGATGCTCGATGGTACTTGACCAGGAGGTCATTGAGATGAAGATCGATCCCACACTCGCCATCAACCCGCAACAACTGGGTGGTATCGAAACTTCCGTGTTGGACAACGGTCCCGGAAGAGGTGTGCGCATCGCGTGGATCAACACCGGGGGCGGACTTCGTTACAAGGTGCTGCTCGATCGCGGGTTCGACATCGCCGACGCCGAGTTTCTCGGCCAATCGCTCACGTGGCATTCATACGGCGGCGTCATCGCTCCATCTCCCGCGTACGATCGAGGTTATGAATGGCTGCGCAGCTTCGCCGGTGGTCTGCTGGTCAGCGCGGGCCCACTCAACACCGGTGAAGCGTTCCAGGAGAATGGTCGCGAGTATGGGCTGCACGGTTCACACTCGAACACGCAGGGGTTTGTAGAGTCGATCGTCAATCCCGATCCGGCGCTCGGCAAGCTGCACTTGTCGCTCACCGGAGTCGTGCGTACGGCCAGGGTCTTCGGACCGAATCTCGAACTGCGTAGAACGTTCAGCGGCACACTTGGAGATCCGTCGATCGCCACACACGACCACTTCGTCAATCGTGGTAATGAGCCGTGCCCGTTTGCATGGCTGCTGCACATCAACTTCGGCTATCCCCTGCTTGAACCGGAGGCCAGTACGTTGTGCTATGGGTCAAGAATCACTCCCGCGTTTAACAGTGATGACTGGTTTCGCGCCGATCGCCCCTATCACCGCGTCCCGCGTCCCCAGGAGGTCCATCGTGGCAGCGGCGAGGTAGTGTGTTATGTCGACCCGCCGCGCGATGCCGAAGGGGCAGTAACCCTGGGTGTAGTAAACGAGCAAAGGGCATTCGGCGTGCGCTTGAATTACAGCATCGCCGACTATCCACGCCTGGCCAACTGGCAGCACTGGGGACCGGGCGGCTCCTTCGTTTCAGCGCTTGAACCGATGACCGCCGGTCTGGAAGGGCATGCCGACGACCGCAAACGTGGCTGGTTCGAGACGCTCGAGCCCGGTGAAAGTCGAGATTTACGATGCACGCTGACGGCGGTCAGCGGAATGGCAGATCTGCAGGAACTCCTCGCGATCAACAATCAGGCAGGATAAGGTTGTACTGGTTCAGCCTGAATTGGAGAGTAAGGACACGCGCCTCACTGACCGCGGTCCTGATCGGCCGGGATGCCAGCGCCGCCGTAACATCGCTGGAGCACGCCGAAGTCAAATTGATCGACATCGTTGTCCATGTCCAGGTCCCTGGTCTGGCATGGCGGCGTCACGGGCACACCCGCCCCCCCGGCGACAGTTTTTTGCGGCCGACGGGTGC
>CAYVVX010000150.1:0-4968 GCA_964455315.1 uncultured Planctomycetales bacterium
CGAATTCGGTGACCGTCTCGACGCGGATGACGGGGATGTAGGTGACGCCGTTGATCAGCAGCGTGCCGTACATGCTCAGCGTGCCGGCCGTGTCGGAGATATTGTTCCAGGCGGTGCCGATGCGCTTGTTGTTGGCGTCGTAGAGGGCGTACTGCTCGTGGCGGTCGACGAGATCGCGGAGCTGGTCCGCGGTCATCGGAGGGGGGTTCTGGGCGGTCCATGCCGGCCAGACGTCGCGGACGAAGAGGGCGGACATGGCCGCCATCCAGAAGACCGCCGCCCCGAAGGCAATGAGTCGATACATGGCGCGGGTCCGTCGTCGAGAGTCCGGCGGCTTCAGTCGACCCCGCTCGGCGGGGCGAGACATCGTGGAGCCCCGGCATCCCGCAAGGTCGGCGATGGCCGCGACTCCGCTGGATTCTACCCCTGTGGAAGCGGAGGGACAATTCTGAGGCGGCAAAGAAAGTCAGAACTGAGCGCGGAGAAGTGCAAGCGCGAGTGGAATCATCCGGTGGCATGATCCTGCTGCGGCAAGCCCACGCGCCGGCGCATCTGATGGTCCAGTGCGATCCCGCATTCCGGGCAGATGCCGCTCATGTTGCCGGTCAGGTCGTATCCGCACCCCCGGCAGGCGGTGCTGTAGTACTCGAAGGGCGGCATGTGCCGCCTGCTCTGCCAGACGACCAGCGTCCCCGCGTAGCGATCGCCGATGCGTCGGCCGGAGAAGAGGGTCAGCCATGCGTAGGGCACGCCCAGCACGGGGATGGCCAGGACGAAGTTGCGTTTGACCGACTGCGTGAAGTTGCAGCCCTCCCCGGAGATCCGGTCGATCACGCCCAGGCCGGTCAGCGCTTTGCCCGGGGAGCGGTGAAAGACCGCGTCGCGAATCACCAGGGGGATTCTGGCGATCAGGAAGATCATCAGCGGCGAGTCCACTCCCATGAAAACCGGCCCGGTCCCGCTGAAACCGGCCAGCCACATCAGTGCCGCCCAGGGCACCAGGAAGAGTACGAACCAGTCCAGTGCGAAGGCCACGTGACGGCGGGTGAAGTAGTCGGCGTAGCAGGAACCGCAGACGCGTACGTCGTTGAGACGCGGGCTGAAACCGCCCAGCGCGCGGCCGCATAGCCCGCAGTTGACGCTCTCTTCGCGGGGTCGGAAGGCAGGGGGGAATCGTGGGGCCCGGCTCATGCGTCACCGTCGTCGACTGCCAGGGGCTGGGTGTCCGGGGTGGCTGTCATCGCGGCGACCGGCATGTGCATTCCCCGGAACGGATCGACTGCGCGGTTACGACAGCAGCAGCGACGCGAGCATCAGGAACAGCCCCAGTCCCATCGTGAGTGTGCCCAGCAGCAGGTTCGGCGGCGGATTGCTGGCGTACGGCCTGGCCCACACCGGGACGCGGCGGAGGTTGAGCACCTGCGAGCCCAGCACCACCGCCAGCACCGAGGCCGCGAATCCGCACAGCTTGGCCATCGCGATCAGCGGAATGGATTGCGACAGCCAGGCCAGGGCGAAGAAGACCAGCCCGCCGCCGGCCAGCTTGAGCCCCAGCAGGGCGTCCTGGTTCGCATGGCGGAGGCGCAGGGTGAGTGTCCAGATGCGGGCGGTTCGCAGGCGGACTTCCTTCCACTTGAACTCCCGGCCGCACTCCGGGCAGCGGTTGGAACTCAGACCGGTGAGGTTGTATCCGCACGTTCGGCAGGTGGGTGGCAGCGGCAGGTGCCAGTCCCGCGCCGGGCGCATGCTCTCGATTTCGTCCCAGGTGAGGGGCACGGCTGTCTGCTCCCTGTGAAGGCTGGTCCCCTGAAGCGGCCGTAACCCCGCCGGCGGCTACGTCATGCCAAACGCCGCGGCGGCGGATTTCACGTCCCCGGCGGCGATCACCGCGCTGCACACGCAGACGCAGGTGGCGCCGGCCGCCCTGAGTATATCGGCTCGACCGGCGTCGATGCCACCAATGGGCACGATCGGAATCCGCGTTTCCCGGACGGCCAGCTTGAGCAGGTCCACCCCCGGCACATGATCCTGCGGCTTGGTCGACGACGCGAACATAGGCCCGACGGCGATGTAATCCGGTGCCGCGGCGATGGCGGTGCGGAGCTGGTCGGGGTTGTGCGTGCTGAGCCCGATCAGCCGGTCGGGACCGACGATCCGACGGGCGTCAGCGGGGGGCATGTCGGTCTGTCCGAGGTGAACGCCGTCGGCGTCGGCGAGGCGGGCGATGTCCGGGCGGTCGTTGACGATGAACAGGGCGCCGGCATCCCGGCAGATGGCCGCGGCGTCCCGGGCCCGGGCCAGCAGGTCGCCGTCCTCAAGCCCCTTTTCACGGAGTTGAATGATGCCGGCCCCGCCGGCGATGGCGTCGCGGATCACGTCCCGCCAGTCGCGAAGGCCCATGGATGCGGTCACGATGACATAGAGCCCGGCCCGGGCAAGTCGGCCGGCCCGATCGCCGCGGCAGGCCAGCCGCTGCTCCAGGTCATACGCCCGGTAGCGGAGAGCTTCGACGCGGCTGGCCGTGTCGGTGTCGATGGTCTTGGCGTATTCCTCGATGGTACGCAACGCCTCGGGGAGCCGCTTGGCTGCGGCGGTGAAGACGCTGGCCGCGGTGGGGCGGACTGACTCGGCGGCGGTGGAGATCGTGGTGCCGACGTCGCCGGGAGTGTCGCGGGCGGCGAGCAGGGCGTCGCCGCCCAGCCCTGCGTGGCAGACGGCCAGCTCGTGCCGGCAGACCTTCACCGCTGCGCACCCGCCGGGATCATCCAGCACGAAGCGGGCATAATCCTCCATGACCCGCAGCGCCTCGCGGGCCCGGTTGAAGTTGGCGTCCAGGATACGGGCGACGGCAGGTTCCATGCGGAAGGCTCTTCGAGTGTCGCGGGAGGGGCGGCTATCGCGGCTCACACCTCTTCCAGCAGGTGTCCCATCTTGTCCCGCTTGGTCCGCAGGTAGGCCCGGTTGTCGTCGTTGGCCGCGGTCCGGATGGGCACCTGCTCGACCACGTCCAGACCATAGACCTCCAGTCGATTCACCTTCTTGGGATTGTTGGTCAGGATGCGGATCCGGCGCAAGCCCAGGTCGCGGATGATCTGGGCCCCGATGCCGTAATCACGCTTGTCGGCCGGGAAGCCGAGCTTCTCGTTGGCCTCGACGGTGTCCATGCCCTGCTCCTGGAGCAGGTAGGCCTTGAGCTTGTTGTGCAGTCCGATACCTCGCCCCTCCTGGCGGAGGTAGACGACGGCGCCCTTGCCGGCCTCCTGGATGATGCGCATGGCGTCGTGAAGCTGGTCGCCGCAGTCGCAGCGCAGCGAGCCGAAGATATCACCCGTGGCACACTCCGAGTGCACCCGCACCAGCACGGGATCGGGATGCTGAATCGTTTCACCGGTCGGACCCTTGTCGCCGATGCCCCCGCAGCACAACGCCAGGTGCGGCTCCGACTCGACCAGCGTCTTGTATGCGTGCAGCGTGAATGTGCCGTGCCGTGTCGGAAGCTGGATCGACGACACCCGCTGGACCAGCGTCTCGCGCTGCTGACGGTACTCGATCAGGTCGGCGATGGTGCACATCCTGATCCCGTGGCTCGCCGAGAAGCGGGTCAGGTCCGGCACCCTGGCCATGCTGCCGTCTTCGTTCATGATCTCGATCAGGGCTCCGACCGGCCGCAGCCCGGCCAGGCGGAGCAGGTCCACCGTCCCCTCGGTCTGTCCCGCGCGGACCAGCACGCCGCCGTCGCGGGCCATCAGCGGGTTGATGTGACCCGGGCGGACAAAATCGACCGGGTCGGCGTCAGGGGCCGCCAGCCGGCGGATGGTTACCGCCCGGTCCGACGCCGACACCCCCGTGCTGGTGCCGAACGAGGCCGCGGCGTCCACCGTCACGGTGAAGGCGGTGCGGAAGCTGGTCGTGTTCTCGGCCGTCTGGGGCTGCAGGTCCAGGTGGTGGCACAGGTCGCGCGGCAGCGCCACGCAGAGCACGCCGCGGGCCTGCTTCAGCGCGAAGTTGACCATCTCCGGCGTGATCGTCTCCGCGGCGCAGACCAGGTCCCCCTCGTTTTCGCGGCGCTCATCGTCGACCAGGATGACGAACCGGCCGGCCTGGAGCTCGGCGATGGCTTCGGGGACGGAACAGAACGGTGCGGGCATGGGCTGTGTCCTTCCTTCGCGAGCGGACGGGGGCCAAACCACCTCACCGCCCACGCCCCCTATTCTACGCCGCGACGCCCCGCGGGGACAGATCGCACGGCGTCCAGATCCGCGCGATCCGATCGCCCGCCGGCCATCTTGACGCCGTCCGGGGGGCCTCTTAATCTATGGGGCTCGACGGTCCGTCGGCCTCCGCTTCCCGGCAGCCCGACGGCCGCGATGACATCCGGGTAGGTAGCTCAGTTGGTAGAGCAATGGACTGAAAATCCATGTGTCGCCGGTTCAACTCCGGCCCTACCCAGTCGGTCGGAACCCATGAAAACCCCTGATTTTTCAGGGGTTTCTGTGTTTCTGGGCGGGGGCTCGAAAGCACACCCCGGGGTATGGATGGCACCTGATTCGGCACCAGGGGACGACGTGCAGGGCGACATAGATGCGGCAGCCTCGCCATCGGTGCCGGTCGATTGGGCTCGCTCCCGTCTCGGACGGCTCAGATTCGGCAGGGCGTCGAGCGCGCCGCTCAGGTCGCTGCGTCTCATGTGGGTGTAGACGTTCATGGTCAGGTTGATCGTCGAGTGCCGCATCAACTCCTGCGCCGTTTTGGGGTGAACGTCGGCGGCCGCCAGCGCGCTGGCGAACTGGTGCCGGAGGGCGTGGAAGTCGAATACCCGCCCGGCCGCGTCCCGGTATTCTAGCGAGTCGGACTTCTCCCGTTCGGCCCGCGCCTTGCTCCCCTCAGGGGTCTCGTTGAGCCAGGCCGTGCGTGCAGCCTTCAGGTCTGCCCGGATCATGTACACCACCCGGGGCGGCGCTGGCATCG
>CAYVVX010000150.1:4978-9511 GCA_964455315.1 uncultured Planctomycetales bacterium
CCAGGTATGCGGTCAGATCCTGAGCCAACTCTTGCCGGAGTGGCAAGGGGTCTCGGCGGCGGCGCTTGCTGTAGGCAGCGGCGACGGTGACGCTGGGGTGTCCGCCAGTCAGGGCGAAGCTTGCCGGCGTGAGACTGCGCAGCTCGTTGGCCCTCAGGCCGGTTTGGGCGGCGAGCCGGTACAGCATCGCCCGCTCGGGGCCGGTCATGCCGTCGCGGACGGGGCCATCCTCAGCGGCATCCACCAGGCGCTGTAACTCATCGTTGGTGAGCACTCGCCGCTCATGTCGCGGATCGGTGCCGGCTTCCAGCTTGCTCAGGGAGACCAGCGGGGACTCCCGCATGCGACGCTGCTGGACCATCCAGTTGCAAAAGCCTTTGAGGGCGGTGAGGTAGTGGTTTGAACTCGCCACGCTCAGGTTGTCGACCTTGGGCTCGCGCCGCCGGGCCAGTTCCCGGCTGACCGCCGCATCGGTGATGTCGCTCGGGAAGGTTGCCCCGATCGCATCGAGGACCGAAGTCACCCGCGCGGCGGTCGTGTTCGCGTGTCCCTTGCTCCGGCCCTGGTCCAGCAGCGCCTGCTTATAGTCGGTAATGTGTTCCATCAGCGGTCTGCTGGCCGCAACACTGCGCGGGTCCAGCACCTGGATACATCGCTGCTGATGAGGGCCGACGCGCTTGCGCGTCTGCTTGCCCGCCAGGCGGTCGCGGATCTTCTCCGGCAGTGTTTCAATCCAGCGGCTCAGCTCTGCGTCGGGCTTCTCGCCGGCTGCTCGCAGATCAATAAGCTGTTGCACGCGCCGGGCCAGCTCCTGCGTTGCCCGCTTGTCCTCAAAGCCGGCCAGCTTGAACGGGACGCCGTCATGATCGCGGCCGTCCAGGTACCACTTCTTTGCGACCTTTCCGCCGCTCCAGATTGGCTTGTAGATTCTCATCGCTTCCCGCCTTTCGTGCGCGCATGCCTCGGACACAGCTTCAGCTTCAGCTCCCGGCAGATCAGGTCCGCAGAGTCCAGGGTGATGCTCCGCTCACCACGAAGGAACCGCGAGATTGCCGCCTGGTCAACGCCAGTCCGTGCGGCCAGTACCACCTGCGTCACGCCGGAGTCCTCAATTGCCATCCTGAGCTGTTTGCTGATTGTCATCATTTCTGCAAGCATACACCGGCTTTTTCATATGTCAAGTGTCATTGATCAAGCAAGGCCATCCGATCCAGTGGGGCGACCAGGATGGCAGCGGTTTCAACTCCCTGACCACAGAGCCAGCACGGTCGCCCCCAGTGTCCGGCCGCTCGCCGCCTTGCGTGGGCCATGCTCGCGGATGTTGTCTGCCCAGCATTTCGCAAGGAACGGGATGGTGCACTCCGCCACCGCCTGCGCACACAGCTCGGCAAGCTCCGCGTCGGTGAGCCCGGCTAGGTCGCGTGGGAGTTGCCGCGAAGGCTCGGTCCGCTCCCGCGGTGACGGGTTGTGCGCGGGCGGGGGCGCGATTGCGCCAGGCCGGCCGCGGAAAGTTGGCCAGTCACAAAGGATGACTCCGCCGGCACCCTCGCGGGCGCGATCCATCACCGATCCGCCGGCCAGCTCGGCGAACGCCTCGCGGGTAAAGTTGGCAATCAAGATTGTCTTCCGCAGCTCACGATGCCGCGCGTCGATAAGGCCAGTCAGCTCCGCACAGGCCCAGTCGCTTTCGCTGCGCTCAGCGAACTCATCCAGCACTAGGAGCCACGGCGCGGACCATTGACGCATCCACGCGGCCTCCCCGCCGTCGTCGCCGAAGCGCGCCTTGAGGTCGCGAAGCACGTCCCCGGTCGCCACATAGCGTGCGGCACGGCCACGCTCGATCGCCTGCTGGATTGCGACGCAGGCCATCGACGTTTTGCCGCTGCCGCGCGCGCCGATCATGATCAGCACCGACGCAGTGCCGTCATTCAAGAACGCGCGCAGCGACTCGACGGCGCCATCGAAGCCAGCCTGGTCCACGGCGAGCCTGGTTCTTAGATCGTCCCAGGCTTTCAGGTAAGCGAACCGCGCTGGGATGCCCGCCTCGCGGCGCATGCGCATGGCGCTTTCGATGGCCTCGCGTCGTTGTCGCTGGCAGATCGCGCAGAGGCCATTCAGGGCGATGAGCGCAGGACTGCAGCGCGCTTGACACTGCGTACACACGATCGGCTCAGGCATAGCGTTCGGCATCGACTTCGGGCTGTGGGAACTCACGATCGCTTCTCCTCTTGGCGGCTGGCGACAGCTTGTAGGACTGTGCTGATCCGGTCCCGCGGTCCTGATCCTTCGCGAGCCAGTTCTGTATCATCCGCTCATAGTTTTGCTTTTTTCCGCGGGCGCCGTTGGCCAGGCACCACGCGACGATCCGGGCGAGCGTGCACTCGATGCTGACCGTCGGGTAGGCCTCGGCCCACAGGCGTCGGTCATCGTCGGTGATGCCCACCCACGAGTTGTTGCCGGTATCCAGCCGGATGCGGCCCTTCCCCCAGATCCCGCCCTCTGGATAGGTCGGACCTGCGGAGCGTCGCCGCGCGGGTGCGGATGCGGCGTCAGCCGCGTCTGCACCTACAGCATGGGTCTGGTTACTGGGTTTGGTTACTGGGTCTGGTTCAGTAGTCGCTTTCACAGCGCCAGGTGGTGAAATCACAGCGCTGGGTGGTGAATCTACAGCGCGCTGTCGATTCAACAGCGCTGTCGATGCAGCAGCGCTTGGTAGGCGGTATCGGTTCGCGCCGCCAGGCCCGCCCTTCTCGACGATGATCTCGCCGGCGGCAGACAGGGCGCGAATGTGCGGGAGCACGTTCCTCGGCTCTACCATGCCCACGTCGGCCGCGATGGTGCGGATGCCGGGCCAGGCCGAATCGTTCTCGCCGATTCGGTCGACGATCGCTGCCCAGACCAGCTTCGCTGTGGCGGAAAGGTCCGTGCGGGCCATGAGCCGGTGCGGAATCTTCGCCCAGGTTGGGGGACCGCTCATCGCGCACCTCCGCCGGCCCGCGGCTGAGGGGGTAGGCGACGTTCTGGCGCTGTGGGGTGGTGGTGGCTAGGGCGTCGTGCCCGGCGGCGGGTCTCCACCCGGCGGCGGGCGGTTCCTGTGGGCGGCATCAGTCACGCCGACGCCTTGCTCAGGGCTGCTTTTCTCATCAGCCCCCACTTCTCGCGCGGCGGGCTGCCGGCCTGGAACCACGCGCGCAGCTCGGCCAAGTTCCAGCGGACGCACCGGCCATAGCGCGTCGGTGCCGGTAGCCGCCCGTTCAGGTGCAGCCGCTTGGCATGGTGGGTGCTGATGCGGAGGATCGCCGCCAGGTCTGCCAGGGTGGCGAACTCCGGCGCGGGCGTGTTTTCATGTTGACAGTGTTCCGGTTTTGTGATACCCTCTCCAGTGTCTACTGTATGCTGGCCGGAGCCCGCGGGTGCAACCGCGGCCCGGCCCTTTTCATGCGCTGCCATGGACATGGCCTCCTATGGGGGTTCAACGTATAGGTGGTGCCGCCCCGCGGGCGGTCCGCACCAGACTGGTACCAAACATACCCCGTATTTCGCCGTTAGGCCACTCGAATTCGCCTTCCAGACGAATCTCACAGGCTTTCCTGACGCCTCCAGGCCCTATTTTCCGGTGCGCAGATCGCGCATGGATTCTCCAGTGGGGGGGGGTGAATACCCTGTTCTGTCTGCCCTAGCGGTGCCCGCGCCATCCCCCGTCGCGCCGCCAAGCTGGCCCCCATCGTCCGCCGCGCTGAGGTTCGCCGGCCATGCCGGGCTTCCGGCGTGGCCTCGGCGACTTGTTTTCCGACGTGCCAGACGACGTGTGCCGGACCTCCCTTCCGTAAACCGTGCCGGAACAGGCGCTTGCGGACGGCGAACATGGATAAGTAGTCCATGGGGTGTTCAGGTCCCCCACAATTGACGCCTGAGGCAGGCAATTCAGTATTCGCATTCATTCCAACCGGGCCGGCCGTTGCTTCGGATAAGACCGAAGCACGCCTTGCCATCATTACCCAGCGTGAAGAGGGCGCGAGTTTTCACATCCCTGAGCAGTGAGACGCCTGCTGTTTCTCCGTCTTGGCCGGACGCGATCAGGACGCAACTGCGCGATGCGTCAGAGATGTTGCCGACTGCAATGGATGCGGGGGAACTTCCAGTCCCGCCGGACAAGGTGATCGAATCCCCGAGCTGCATAGTGCATGTGCCGCTGTGCTTCTCCAGGCCGATGCTCGCAATCACCTTGCCGCCTGGGTCGACGATCTCAAGCCGCTCAACACGCAGGGTCTTCAGGATGCCCGGTTCGTCGCTTGCAGCTTGGGTGGTGGGCTGGGTCTTCTGGGGCGTGCTCGATGCGACCACTGGCGTTCCTGGACCTCGACCAACTAGGAGCCCCATCATGGCGATTGCAGTCCCTGCCGCTCCTGCAATGAACGCGAGCACCATCCACGCCCAGAGGCCTTGTCGAGCGGGCGGGCCAGCCTGGTCGGCTGAGCTGGCCGCCTCAGCGATCGCCGGCACAACGGCCGGAGCCCCGCATTTCTGGCACTT
>CAYVVX010000151.1:0-9502 GCA_964455315.1 uncultured Planctomycetales bacterium
CAACACTATTCATCACGCGCTTGGGTTGCGGGCGAAGCCCGCGCTAAGTGATCTGTGGGCGATTCCGAATTGGAAAGTGTGAAGCCCGCAGATCACGCAGATGGACGCAGATGAGAAGAAGGAATGAGCTCCTCCTCTGTTCTCTCCGTTTCCTCCTGTTCGAGATTCATTCTGCTGCGTGTCGTGACTGTCGCTTATCTGTCTCCGGGCTCCATCATCACCCGAAGCCCCAGGTCGACGTTCTGGCCGCCGCCGGTCTGGTGGCAGTGCACGGCGATGACATTGGTGCCCTTGATCAGCGCCTTC
The DNA here is from genome assembly GCA_964455315.1 of uncultured Planctomycetales bacterium. Lineage (GTDB taxonomy): Bacteria > Planctomycetota > Phycisphaerae > UBA1845 > PWPN01 > CAYVVX01. The sequence goes on from CAYVVX010000151.1 coordinate 307, forward strand.
GTCGCCTTGTCGTCCAGCGGCACGTCGATGTAATTGGTAACGAAACCCTTCCTGCTCAGCACGCTTTTGCCGTTGACATACACCTCGACGTCTTCGTCGTGATGGAGCCGCCACGAACCGGAGGCGATGCGGGCGGGGTCGTCGATCTGGACGGTGGTGCGCAGCCAGATATCGCTGGTCTTCCAACGGGTGCCGACGATGCTGTTGGGCGTGTCCGGCTGGCCGAAGCCGGATTTACCCTTTCGCCAGTCGTCGTCGCTGAATGCGGATGACATCCAGTCATCGGCGGGGCGGTCGGTGGTGAAGCGCCACGTATGCCCGCCGTCCTGGGCCGAGGGGATCAGCGTTGTCTGCCGATCGGCGAAGCGGTTTACCGCGATGCAGGCGTTGGCATTGAGCTGGCCGAGCTTCTGCGGCGCACGGAAAGTGAGGATCACCGTCGGATCCAGTGGGAAGCGCCCCAGCTTGTCGCCGAAGATGGCCAGCCCGCCCTTGTGTTCGGCGGATGCCGGCACTTCGAAGGTGACGATGAGCGCGCCGGCGTCGTCGGCCGAGCGGATGATGCCGTCGAGGATGCGCGGCTGCTGTGCCCGGTCGACTGATGCCTCCATGAGGATGCCGTACGAGCCGGGATGGTGCTGCTGAACATGCGACAGCACGCCGCGGGCATCGGCCGGGTCGTCGTCGAGTGATTGAATCATGATCTGCTCGCCGCCGACGCTGATATTCACGGTGCTGGGCCACTTCTTCACGTCCGTCTGTGGATAGTCTGTGGTGCGGCGGCGTGCCGGCCAGTCGAGCTTCTCATCGCCGGCTTTGGCGGATAACTCGGCGAGCAGTTGGACGCCGTCGAGTTCATCGAGCTTCAACTCCTTCGGAAGCCGCAGTCGGTACGCGATCTTCCCTGTACCCTGACCGCAGGCCTTTTCGCTCGCGATGCCGGCCAGTTGCGGCGCCTTCTCTCCGGCGGACCAGGACCACTCCGCGAAGTCACCGGGGTCGAAGCGCAGTGCCACGCGGCGGTCGTCGAGCTGCTCGATGCGGGGCAGGGCGGCCTCCACCCAGACGTTCTGGTAGTTGCGGGCGATCACCTTCTCGCCGTCCAGCAGTTCGACCAGCAGGGCGCCGAGCCCCGGTGCCGGGCCGCCTGTCGAGGTCGCTGCGATGCCGTCCTCGACGTCCACCACCTGGAACGGCTTCCATGTTACGGATCGTGATTGCCAGGGTTCCCTCCGGCGGGCGCCGTCGGGCGGGAAGTTGGGTCCGGCCAGATCGATCCAGTCCTGCCGCCAGCGGAGGGTCAGCGCCTTCGCTTCGCGATCGGACCAGTGACTGATCCGCACGGGCACGGTACGGCTTTCGCCCGGCTTGAGCCGCAGGCACGGCTCGGCGTCGAGGACGATGAAGTCGAGGTTGTTGAGATCCTTCAGCGAGAAGCCGGGATGCCAGTAGTCGTAGCCGAACTCCTTCGGCGACCGGTCGTAATTGACGAAGCCGTTGTGTTCCCATTCGATGTCGGAAAGCTCGGTGTAGATGTACCCGCAGATCTTGTCGTGCAGCCGCAACTCGTTGGTCAGGTACTTGAAGCTCCAGGAGATGTCCTGGTCGCCGAGCCCGGCGGAGATGCCGCCGTACTCGCTGTTGATCAGCGGGGCGTCGGCCTGCTTGTGCCCGCCGATGTAGTTGAACTCCGAACCGGGATGGGTCTTGTCGACGACTTCCTGGATGTGGGCTTTCGCCTTGGCGTAGTCGTTGATGTAGAAGTGCCAGGAGTTGATGTCGGTGACCACGTGGTCGTAGTTGCAGGGCGAGTTGTCCTCCACCAGCCGGGTGGGGTCGAGTTCCTTCGTGCGGCGGTACATGGCCGCGACCCACTTCTGGCGGTCGGCGTCGAAGGGGCCGGGGTTGTTGAGGCCCCAGGTCTCGTTGAAATCCACCCAGGCGAAGATGGAGGGATGGTTGAAGTCGCGGCGGATGGCGCCATCGAGGAGGGACTCGTACCACATGCGGGCCTGCGAGGTGTGCTCCCAGACGTTGGGGATGTCCTGCATGACCATGACGCCGAGCTTGTCGGCCCAGTACAGCTCGCGGGGGATGGGCGTCTTGATGTGAATGCGAACGAAGTTGATACCGGTGTCCTTACACAGCTCGTAGTCGCTGCGCATGGTGGCGTCGTCGGGGTACTGGTAGATGCCGTCGGGATGGAAGGACTGGTGGAGCAGGCCCATGAGGTAGATGGGCCGGCCGTTGAGGGTGATGTAGTTGTAGTCGCCGCCGGGGGCTTTGGCGGTGCCGATCTCGCGGAGGGCAAGATAAGTGTCGACCCGATCGACAGCCTTGTCCCCATCAAGCAACTCGAGCCTGGCAGGATAGAGGCGTGGATTCTCAGGCGTCCAGTGTTCGGGATGTTCCAGTTTGGCGACCAGCTTCAGGGAGCAGGGATAGCCCCCTTCATCAATCTGCTCAGCCACGGAAGTGACCGCATCGAAGGCATTATCCAGACTGGACAGCCGAACCTGCCGGCCACGCCACTCGCGACGGAGTTGTGAGAACTCGAGAGTCACGCTGCCATCTTTGAGATCGGGCAGTGCGCGCCATGGGGGCAGAGCCGGAGAGGATCGAGCTTCGAGATACACCGTCTGCCAGATCCCGCTGTTCCGCGTGTACCAGCCGACCTGCTTGCCGGTGGGCTGCTGCGGATCGGTGATGTCCCTGGCCCGCACGACAATGGTGATCCGTTCTCCGGCCTCGCCGGCTTTCAATTCGATGGGCGTGTAGCCGCCGACGTGGTCGGCTTTCAGCGCACCGTTGATCCACACCCTGGTCTCAAAGTCGCACGCCCCGATGATCAGCCATGCGTTCTTGCCCTTCCACTCCGGCGTATCCGGAATGGTCACCTCGCGCCGATACCACGCCACCCCCTTGTACTCGGTGTTGCCGATGCCGCTGAGCCTGCTCTCCCACGGGAACGGCACCGTGATCTTCCGGTCGAATGCATGCTTGCCGGGCAGGAACCACTCCTCCTTGACGCCCACGTCCTCAGGATCGAAGCAGAACTCCCACGGCCCGTTGAGGTTCACCCACGCCGGGCGCATGAAGTCCGGGCGGGGATGCTCCGGCCAGGGGATCATGTCGGTCGCGTGCAGGTTGGAGAGGCTCATAAGCACGATGGTCAGGCGGATGAGATGGTTCATGATCGGGCATCATACCCCGGGCCCGGGCGGCGCCCAGAGGGGAGCGGCGCTCGATCAGGCCGGCCGCCTCCGCGAGCCGATCGGGACGATTCCCTGTGTTTCAGAGCCGTGCGGGCCATATCCGCCGCTGAAACGCGCTTTTCCCTTGTTCACCGTCTCCGCGTCGGGTAAGGTGATATTCTGGAGCGGTTCTTTTCCCGCCGGAGTCCAACCATGCCTGTCGAGCTCAAGGCTTACATCGCCCGCACCGCGGACACGCTGATGATCCGCGCGGGCGGCTGCTGCACGGCGGTGCTGTGCGCGCGGTTGAAGAAGCTGCTGGAGTCTTCCTGCCGCCCGCAGACGGCCCTGATCGGATTTGACCTGGCCGGGGTGGAGATGATCGACAGCACCTTCGCGGGGATGCTGCTGGCCACCGCGCTGCGCAAGGGAGAGGATGCCCCGGAGGTGTGCCTGGTGGCCCCCAGCGAGGGGGTGCTGGGGACGCTGGACAACATGCACGTCCGCCAGCTCTTCGCCATTCGCCCGGAGCCGCCGGTGCAGGTGCGCTACTGGGAGGAGTTGTCCGCGGAGCGCCCCAACCCCCGCGATGTCGCCCACACCGTGATCGACGCCCACGAGCACCTCATCGCCGCCGACGATCGCAACGAGGCCACCTTCGCCCGCGTGCTGGAAGGGATGCGGGCGTCGCTGAACGAGGACGGGATCGGGGGGTAGGCCGGCCCTTCCTCCTTCAACTGCGTCAAGCTGCGGGTCCGGTTCCTATATGAAAGTTGGGTGCCCGCGGATCACGCCGATTGACGCGGATGAAGACCAGGCGGAGGGTGCCGTGTGGCCCGGCCCTGGTTCGCGTCTTGCCGCCGCCTTTACCCCAGCGTTGCAGAAAAGATCAACCACAGAGGCACTGAGGCCAGGGAGAAGATTGGCGACCGGATGAGCAAGTCGCCAACGCCGCAACCTCACCGCAGGTGGGGTCCGCGACATGTGGGTTCTGGCTCAAACCACCTCTTCTTTGTGTTCTTTGTGTTCTTTGTGTTCTTTGTGTCTCTGTGGTGCGCTCCTTTTGCAACTGGAGGGTCTACCATCGCCCGCTTGCCCCGCATACAATATCCCCGGCGCGGCGCCGCACGTCGCGTGTTTCGACCATGTTGCCACTCATCCTGAAAGGATCGCATGATGCCCGTGGATCTCGACAAGGACGCCGGACTGCTGCAGGGGCTCGCCGAGGAGGTGCGCAGCAAGACCGTGCAGTTGCTCGACGACGCCGGCACCGAGGAACTGATGTGGACGCCGCCGGGGATCTCCAACCACATCCTCTGGCAGGCCGGGCACGCCGTCTGGGTGCAGGATTTCCTCTGCATTGAGGCCATCACCGGCAGGAGCGAGCTGCCGGACGGCTGGTACGAGACCTTCAGCAAGTTCTGCCGCCCGCCGGCCGAGACGACGGTCTGGCCGACGCGGGACGAGGTGCGGCAGCGGCTGCTGGATCAGCTCCCCCGGCTGCTGGACGCGATCGGGACGCTGAGCCGGGCGGACTTTGATGAGTTTCCGCGCACGGAACGGCTCGGCAGGAAGCGGAAGCTGTGGTGCGCCGTGACCCATGGCTTCCACGATGAAGCGAATCACCAGGGGGAGATGTATCTGATGATGAAGCTGAAGAGAAAGGGAGCCAGGTAGCTGTCGCGCATCGCATTGAAGGGGTACGGGCATGAAGCACGCTGGTCTGATTGAATCCTGGTTCGCGGCTCAGGACGACGGCGAGTTCGTCGTTGCCGATTCAGACCGCGCCTTCGTGGTTCATCCTGCGTCGAAGCCCGCGGCCCGGACCCTCTACACCACCAAGCCTCGTGTGTTCTCGGCGATGGCTCACCGTGCCGCCGGGCTTGATCGATGGGGCATGATTGGCAGGTACGGTCTTCCCACCGCGTCGGATGTGCCGATTATCGATCAAGCCGGTGGAGGCGCAGGGCTCTGGTTCCTCGGCGACCTCGATCCGCCGGATCTGCTGGTGTTCGCCTGGCTCCGGGACCGACTGCCGGCGGGGCGGATCGCGTGGCTTGGTCTCAATGACGACTGGCTCTCCGGACTGAAGCCTTCGGTGCCTGAGGCCCTTGCTATCCCGCTTTCGCCGTCCGAAGTGGATGCGATGAGGCTCGTTGAAAGCCTCATTCCCGACATGGAGCAACTGGTCGGAGCAAGGTGTTCGGGCCTGCTGGCTCGCGGCCGAAAGCTTGAGCTCGAGGTGCTGCTGCATGCCCCGGAGGCGGCAGGTGCCTTCCTTCGGTCAATCGGTGAGAGCCTTTAAAAGTCACTCCATCAGGAAGGCAGGAAGTCAGGAAAGGAAACAGAGGCGGGCATGACTTCATCTGGGCGTCTTTTCCTGTTTTCCTGCCTTCCTGATTCTTCTGCCTGCTTCATCCCCACATCCGCTTGCCCGCCCCCGTCTTGAGTAGATCGTGCGCGTCGAACAAGAGCCGGGGAATGTCCAGCTTCTCCGGGCAGCGCGGCAGGCAGTCGCCGCATTCGGTGCAGTGGTCCCCGGGATGGCCGTGGAACCAGTCGTTGCTGCCGTCGAGCAGGTTGTAGCGGAAGGTGCCGTAGGCGTTCATGTCGAAGGCGACCGCGGCCTGGCGGAGGCGGAGGATTTCGGGGATGTCGATGAACTCCGGGCAGGGCAGGCAGTCGCCGCAGCGGGTGCAGTAATCATCACCGATCGCCCCGCGCAACGCGGCGCCCCAGCGGTCGAGCGCTGCCCGCTCATCGTCGCGCAGCGGGCCGGTGTCGTCGGCCACCACCATGTGCTGGTCATAATCCGCGATGGTCGCGGCCCCGAGCGAGAGCGTATGCACGCGCGGGTCGGAGAGCAGCCAGCGCTGGTTCAGGTTCATGGGGTGAAATGATCCGGACAGCTCGCGCAGCTTGTCCGAGGGCTTGAACAGCATGCCGCCCTTTTCGTTGGGGCTGATGATGAACACGCCCATGTCCAGTTCGGTGGCCCGGGCGACCACCGGCTCGAGCACCTGGTAGAACCAGTAGTAGTGCAGGTTGATGGACTCGAACATCTGCGTGTTGAGCGTGCGCAGGAGCAGGTCGCGCTTGCCGTGGGTGGAGAAGCCGATGTGCCTGACGGTGCCGGCGTCCATCAGCTTGCGGATGGCCCGCCAGTTCTCCTTCTCGTCGAGCGCGGTCGCGAACTTCTCCTCGTTGTTGATGCCGTGGACGTCGAGATTGTCGAGGACGTCGATGCCGATCCTGGTCATGCACGTCTCGAACGTGCGCATGAAATCGTCGTAGGTCTTCTGCGGGCCGATCTTGGTGGTGATGAAAACCTTCGAGCGGTCGATGGTCTTCAGGGCATGCCCGAGTTGATCCTCGCTGTTGCCGTAGCCGCGGGCGGTTTCGAGGTGGTTGATGCCCAGCTCCACCGCCCGGCGGACGACCTTGGCGCTCTCGTCCGGGTCGTCATGCATGTAGCGCATGAGCCCGAGCGAGAAGACCGACAGCTTCATCTCCGTCTTGCCGAACCGGCGGTAGTGCATGCGACGAGTTCCTCCGAGGCGATGCAACCTGCTTCGTCCGGATGGACTCGGCGGGTTGCGGTTTCCCTCACCTGCCTCACCACTGCGCTTCCTCAAACGGGTTGCTCAGGCCCTTGGGCTTCGGCGCCGGGCGGGTCTTGATGATCGCGTTGGCCAGGTTGATGTCCGGCCGGGCGGTCACCTTCAGGTTGGTCGTGTCCGATTCGACCAGGGAGACAGGGTGCCCGCTCCATTCCACCACCTGGGCGTCGTCGGTGGGCGTGCCCTCGAATTCGCCGCGGCGCCCGTAGGCCTCGGCGATGACCGAACGCTTGAACGCCTGCGGCGTCTGGGCCTCCCACAGCCCTTCGCGGGCGATGGTCTCCTCGATGACGTTCACCCCGCTGGCCCGCTTGATGGTGCCGCGCAGGGGCACCGCCAGGATGGCCGCACCCGTCTTTCCGGCTTCGTCGATCACCGCGTCGATCATCTCCGGCGTCACGCAGGGCCGGGCGGCGTCGTGGATGGCGACCACCTCGGCGTCTTCGCTGACCGCCGCGAGCCCGTTGGCCACCGAGTCGCACCGTTCCGCGCCGCCGATGACCAGTTTCACGCCCATGAAGCCCAGGTTGGCGCCGTACTTCTCCTTGAGATGGTCGGCGTCCTCGGGGGCGATGACCAGGATGGTCTGCACCACGTCATCCCGGTTGATGAACTGGTTCAGCGTGCGCAGGAACATGGGCTGGCCGTCGATCTTCGCGAAGGTCTTCTTTTCGTTGCCGCCGAACCGTTCGCCCTTGCCGGCCGCGACGATGATTGCCGCCACTTTGGCCATGATGAAAGCCTCCAGTCAGTGGGTCAGAATCCTCGGCTCCCCATTGCCAATCCCGTTATACGGGTCGTTCGCGGGGGCGGCAAGGCGGAGGGGAAAAAGTGATGCATCATGGGTGATGCGTGATGAAAGGGAGCGGGCTGCACGGCTCCAGACGACTGGTCAGAGCGAGGATGCCGGGGAGCGTTGTGCCTGGCACTGATCCGGCGTGGTTTGTTGTCTCGCGGTCGGGTAGACTCGGTGATGGGGCATGTCGTGTCATGGGCTGGAGCCGGACGATGTGTGATTCGATGGATGAAGTACTCTCAGGATGCCGCCGCGCAGCGGGAATGGCCGGCCTGCTGCTGGTTGTCGGGTTTCTGTTGAGCCTGCCCGCCGCTGACCGGGTGGCCGTCGCAGCGCAGATTCAGGAAGCGCCCGCCACCGCCCCGGCGGGGGCCGTGCGCCCAGGGCCGGCGACCCGTGTCCGCGACCGGTTGCTGGTCTATCACGACCGCGACGGCGCCGAGCAACCGATCCGCGATGCCCGCACCTGGCGGCAGCGGCGGGCGGAGATCCTCGCCGGGGTGCAGGAGGTCATGGGTCCGCTGCCGCCGCGGCCGGAGACCCCGCCGGAGATGCTCGTCGTCGAGCGTGTTCCCGCCGACGGCTATACGCGGATGGGTGTGACCATCATTCCCGAGCCGGGCGACCTGATGCCGGCGTTCCTGCTCATGCCCACCGGCCTGCCCGCCGACCAGCGCCGCCCCGCGATTCTGGCCTTGCATCAGACCGTCGAAATCGGCAAAGGCGAACCCGCCGGTCTGGGCAAGAACCCCAACCTCCAGTACGGCCACGAACTCGCCCAGCGCGGCTACGTCGTGCTGATCCCGGACTACCCCAGCTTCGGCGATTACACCTACGACTATACGAAAGACCGCTATCCCTCGGGCAGCATCAAGGGCGTGCTCAACCACATGCGCTGCGTCGATCTTCTCTGCGCGCTGCCGGAGGTCGACCCGAAACGGATCGGCGTCATCGGCCATTCGCTCGGCGGACATAACGCGATGTTCGTGGGACTTTTCGATGAGCGGCTCGCGGTGATCGTGTCGAGCTGCGGCTGGACGCCGTTTCACGACTACTACGAAGGGAAACTCGAGGGTTGGACCTCGGAGCGGTACATGCCGCGCATCCGCGACGTCTACGAGGGCGATGCGGACCGGCTGCCCTTCGACTTCTACGAGGTGGTGGCCGGCTTCGCCCCGCGGGCGTTCTTTTCCAGCTCGCCGTTGAGGGATGACAATTTCGCTGCCGCCGGGGTGAAGAAGGCCGAGGCGGCGGTGCGCCCCGTCTACGCCCTGCTGGGCGCGGCCGACAGGCTGCAGATCCGCTACCCGGAGTCCGAGCACGACTTCCCCGTGGAAACCCGGCGGGAAGCGTACGCCTTCGTCGACCGTATCCTGGACCACAAGCCCGCCCGGCAGGTCCCGTAGCGGCCGGCGCCCCTGCCGGCCGTTCCTGCGAGAATAACGCGGCCTCCGCGCCCCCCCGTGTCCCGCCGATTCTTCAAACCGGGTCTATAATCCGGCCATGTCCGCCCCGGCATCCATCGTCTGGTTCCGCCACGACCTGCGCGTCGACACCGCCTGGCTCGACCGCTCGACGCTCCTCGG
>CAYVVX010000152.1:0-9497 GCA_964455315.1 uncultured Planctomycetales bacterium
AGGCCAGCACCGAGAACTCAAAGTAATCCGGGTGATGCGACAGAAACCGGATGGTCAGCGGCTCGAAACCCGCCTCGCCCGCCGTCCGCAGCAGGTCTGCCCGGCTGTTGGCCCGGTAGTAGGTCTTGAATACGTCCTCCTCCGCCGCCCCGGTGGCCAGGTGAACCAGCCGCTGGCGCAGCTTATGCGGCAGCGGGCGGCCCAGCATGATCGGTGGAAACCACTTGTTCACCGTGGAGATCAGCATCCGCCCGCCGGGCCGCAGCACGCGATGAAACTCGCGGAACGCCGTCGCCGGGTCGGCGAAGTGCTCGACCACGTCGACCATCGCCACGGTGTCCACCGAGCGGTCCGCCAGCGGCAGTCGGTGCCCGTCGCCGAGGATCAGCCGCACCGGCGATGGGTCCTCCGCCTGGGCGGCGATCTCGACGTCCACGCCGATGGCCAGCCGGTACGCCCGACCGGCCCGGCGCAGCATCAGTGCCTCCCGCCCGCAGCCGACCTCCAGCAGGATCTGCCCTTCGGCGGTGGGGGCCAGGGCCTGCTCCAGGATCGCCCCCGGGCGGTCCTCCTTGGGATAGACCCGCTTGCGGATTTCCTTGCACTTGCGATGGGCGCGCTCGAACATGCGATCGTTACGCTCCGATGGCGATCATGTTGATGGGCTCAGCGCCCCACGCGCTGAGCGACATGCTGATGTGCGGGGGGAGGCGGCTCCGGGGCCCCGGTCTCCTCGTCCCAGGGGGACGCTTCGACCGGCCCGCGCAGTTCCGGGCTGCGCAGCCACCCGCGCAACTCTTCGACGTAGCGGCGCCGGGCCGGCTCCCACATCGAGAACAGGTTGTAGTAGAGGATGTACCCCAGCGCGGCCACCCCGTCCTTCCAGCCGATCTTCTTGCCTTCCTCGTAGGTCCGCCCGTAGTAGGAGATGGGCACCTCGTAGGTCCGCGCCGACAGCCGGGCGACCATGGCCGTGATCTCCACCTCCATGCCGAACCCCTTGCTGGTCACGGGCATCTTCTGCAGGATCGGCGTGCGGAAGGCCTTGTAGCAGGTCTCGATGTCGGACAGGTTCAGGTTGGTCAGCAGGTTGGACAGGAAGGTCAGCGTCTTGTTGGCCAGGTAATGGTGGAAGTAGAGCACCCGGGCCGCCTTGCGGATGATGAACCGGCTCCCGAAGACCACGTCGGCCCGCCCCGACAGGATCGGCGCGATCACGAACGCGATCTCGCCCGGGTCATACTCCAGGTCCGCGTCCTGGATGATGGTCACCGGGCTGGTGATCTCGCTGACCCCGCGCATCACGGCCGCGGTCTTGCCCCGGTTCCGCGGCTGCCGGATCAGCCGCACCCGCGGGGACGCGAACGCCTCCACGATCGCGCTCGTGCGGTCGGTCGAGCCGTCGTCGACCACCACGATCTCGCTCACGAACGGCAGCGCGTCCACCTTGGCCAGCACGGTGGCGATGGTGGCTTCCTCGTTGCACGCCGGGATCACCACGCCCAGCACGCGCTGATTCTCATCCCATGCATCCAAGCTGATCCACTCCCGAAGATGCGAGGCCGCCGGACCCGGCCGGCAACCCGCGCGTTCGTCTCCCGCGCCTCAATGCCATCCAGGCGGTCACGATTCCCGCCGGTTGGCCCGGAACGTCGGCGTGCCGTCGGACCGTTCCGTGTCGTCCCACACCACGTCGAAACCCCACCGGGCGAGATCCCGCCGAATGGTCCGATTGGTGTGGAACATCGGCGAGTAGAAACTGTGCATCCGGCCGTGATATCGCAGCGTGATCTGCCGGCGGGTCAGGTGAAACAGAACCCCATTGGCCAGGGCGAACACACTGAAGGCGATCTTCTTGAGTTGCAGCCGGGGCAGATTCAAACGCAACTGCCGCAGATCCCACGGGAGCGTGTTCAGCGACAACACCAGCCAGCCGCCCGGGCGGATGATGCGGGCGATTTCCCGCAAGGCGTCGTCGCTCTTCATGTAGTTGAGCGCCAGGCGCGAGAACACCCCGTCGAAGGTCTGATCCGGAAACGGCACTCGAGCGCCGTCACCGGTCACCAGCAGCATGGGGGCGATGCCTTCCTTCTCCGCGAGAATGTGGGAGAGCTTCAAGCTCGCGTGAATGACGTCGAGTCCGGCCAACTGGGACGCCCCGTTCCTGGCGAACGCCAGCAACCAGCAGCCCACACCGCAGCCGATGTCCAGGATGCGCCGGCCCTGGACCATCTCGCGGGGCACCCCCGGAGGCAGGCGATCCGCGTGACCGCGCCAGTTACAGTACTGTTTGGCGCTGTCGGCGATCTGGGTGCCCAGCGCCGAGAGCGGCGGAAGCTCGGGATCGGGCCCGGTGATCAGCGTCAGCTCGGCGGCTTGCTCGAGCAAGCGGGTGTGATCGGGCAACTGCATCAGCTCGGCGCGCCCCGAGGCGATCTTGGCGGGATCGTTGCTGTGCATGAGATGCAGGCCGCGGAGCATCCTCAGAAAGTCGACGCCCGCGTCAGAGAGCACCACGTCGCGCAACTGATCCCAGAACGACTGGCACCGGCCCGGCCTTGATGCGACCACGTCCTCTGCTTTGCTGCTCATATGTTCCCGTTCGTTGCATGCACGCCGGTCAATGACGGCGTGTCCGTTCTCATCACCTCAGGACCGCTCCGGGCGGTCAGGACGCCGCCGCGACCGTGCCCTCGATGCGCTGATCCACCATCTTGAGCTTGCCCCGGGCGGTAAGCGGGATCGCCTCGACCACGGTCACGGTCACCGCCAGCCGGCCGTCGAGCCGCTGGGCAAGGTTGCGCTGGACATGCACCCGATCGGTTTCTCCGAATCCAGGCGCCACCGCCAACAGCAGCACGGCTTCACCCGGTGTTTCCTGGCGGAACTGAAACTGCCGCACGTTCTGAAAGGCGTCGTCGTGCAGATTGAGCGCGGTCATAGACACCAGCGACCCGTCCAGGGCCACCAGGTCGCCCGCCGGCCAGCGCCCCTCGATCCGCCGCAGCACCACGTGCTCGCGCCCGCAGGCGCCGCAGCGCTCGCCGCCGTACTCCGCATAATCGCCGGTGCGGTAGCGGATGAACGGCATCACCCGGTTGATAAAGCCGGTGCCCACGATTTCGCCGCGCTGGCCCGGCTCGCGCACCGTCCGCCCGCTTTCGTCGAGCAGTTCGAAGTAGCCGTACATCGGCCACACATGGTAATCGTGGCTGTGCTCGCACTCCACCGCCAGGACCAGCTTCTCCGAATGCCCGTAGCAGGAGAAGGCCCGGGCCCCGAACGCCTCCTCGATCAGAGCCCGCTGCGACGGGTAGCAGTTCTCCGACTCAAGGATCACACCGCGGCATCCGGCCGGCGGCGGCTCGCCGTGACGCTTCAGGTATCTCGCCAGCGCCTCGGCCGAGGATGCATAAGCGTGCAGAAACCACTGCTTCAACCCGCTCATGTGCTGCAGGTAGCGGCCCATGTTCTCCTCGGTCATGTGAAAGTTACTGTAATAGTGATGCCGCAGCAACGGATCGTAGCCGTGCCGCAAGCCGTCGGCGTCCTCGGCGACGATCCGGCCGCGAACCACCGCCATGGTGTCGCCGGGGCGATAGCCCAGCCGGTTCCACGACGCGGTCAGGTAGGCGTATTCGATCGCTGATCGGTCCGCGCCGATGTAGAAGTGAAACGGCACGCCGCCGGTCCCGCCAGTGGACACGTAGTCGACGTGCCCGGCATCTTTGGGCACGGTCAGCATCTCGTCGACGTACGGGCCCAGCGTGTCCTTGCTGATGGTCGGCAGAGCGGCCAGATCCTCCGGCGACGTGAGATCCTCGGGATGAAAGCCGGTCGCGTCGAACGCCCGTCGATAGAACTCCGTTTGTTCGTAGGCCAGCCGGCAGATGGACCGCAACTGCTCAAGCTGGTATGCCCGGGAGCGCTCCGCGGGCCAGTGTTCCGCCCCGCTCAGGAAGCGGGTCTGCCGGCGAAACGCGCCGCCCAGGAGCACCGCCGGCGGCACGCAGCCAAGCATTCCGCCCAAATGCCGCTTTATAGCCGTCGGAACTTTCTCCCAGATGTTTTTGCGGGACAAGGCGCGTTTCAACTTCGCGGCACTCCCGTCTCGGCGGCCGCCGAAGCGTTCTTCGCCGGTCGCCTGTCGACGCCGTCTCGCGCACCCAACTCCACATGCCCGAGCCAGCCGAAATGCGGTGCGAACGCCAGGCATAGCCCTTGAAAGTCGCCCAGCGGGCGATCGTACGCCTCGAGATTGGACCGGCACACGATGTCTTCCGGAGCCCCCCGCAGCAGCGGCAGATCGTGGGCGTCGGTCGCGCGACCCAGCATGGCTACGCGATGATAGTCGAAGCCCATCAAGCGGCAGCACACGAAGTCCACCGCCGCGGGCGACGATCCGGCCAGGATCATCCCGGCAAGCTTCGGCCGCGGTTCCAGCGGTCCGTCGCCCTCGCCGGCGATGACCGCGTCGACGATCGAGAACACCCGCCGTGCGGGTCGGTCCGCCAGGCGACCGTCACGATCCGCGTGCAGCAGCACCCGCATCAGGTCGTGAGCCATCCGCCAGGCCGTGTCGTTGCCATGCCAGTTGCCCGAGCGAACCACCCGATCGGTGGTGCCGAAGGCGGCCTCGCCGGCCCTGCGCAACGGCCGGGCGATCATCCGCCGCAGCGGGCCCAGGTACGGGAAGGCCCGCTTGAACGTCCCGACCACGCCGTGCTCGACGCGCTGCAGCAGCCCGCTGGAGGCGAAGGCGTCGCCGCCGCCGCCGGGCACGCCCACCCGGTAGTGGGCGACCCAGTTTTTGCGTCCATTGATCCCCACCAGCAGCTTCATGTTCGCGGTGAACCCCACCTTCTTGTGGGTCTTGAGCTTGGGCAGCTCGATGACGCAGTCGGCCTCCAGCACAGTGCGTGATACGTCGTATTCGTGCACCCCGTCGCGGTGATGCCGGCGGATCTCATCGGTGTCGTACCCCGAGCCATACAGCAGGTGGCAGCGATCCTCGATCTCGCGGAACGCCGAGTGCTCGCCGAGGTCCACGGTCACGTACCCGGCCGGGTCGCCCGCCAGCGGTTCCTGACCGACGATCAAACCATCAACCTTGAGATCGCGCTGCCGACGCAGGTCGTAGACCTCGATCTCGAAGCCGGCATGCTCGCGGTAGAACGCCGCGATGGCGTCGATCCCGGCCAGCCTGCGCAGCGCGGCGAAATCGGCGTCATCCTGCGGCGCATCGGCAATAACGATCCGCCCTTCGCCCTTGAGGGCGATGAACGCGTAGTCCGCCGCCGCACGGATGATGCTCCCGTGCGTGGTCAGCACCCCATCATGGCGCCGATCGGATTCGTGAAACTCGCGGACCAGGTTCGGCTTGAGCACCACCGTGTCGCCGGGCTTGATGAGCCCCCCCAGCGGATTCCACTCCGGCGTGCCGAACCGCGCTTCGTCCAGACCCAGCAGACGCAGGCTCTCCCGCACCGCGTCATAGACGTTGTTCCCGCCGGGACTGCACGCCTCAGTGCCGGAGAAGGGGTACTCCGGGTAAGCACAACCCGGTGAAAACGGCGCAGCCGCGTCATACTCCGCGCAACCGCCGCGAATCGCCACTTTCTCACTTCTCACTTCTCACTGCTCACTTCATCAAGAATCTCATCCCAGCGCCGCGTCACGGCCGACGACTCGTGATAAGCCGCGCTGGATTTCGCGGCATCGGAAAACGCCGCCAGCTTCCGTTCATCCTCGAGCAGTTCAAGAATCCGCGCCGCGAACCGCGCCGGCGACCGCCGCGGCACCAGGAAACCGTTCCTGCCCTGCTCGACCAGGTCCCCCAGGTCGCCGACATCCGACACCACCGCCGGCAGACCCGCCGTCATCGCCTCCATCAGCGACAGGCTCAACCCCTCGCTGTCGCTGGTCAGCACGAAGATCCGGCTCTGCCGCAGCCATGCCCCCACGTCGCTCTGCAAGCCCGCGAAGTGGACGTTCTCAGCGATACCCAGCTCCTCGACCATCCGCTCCAGCAGCCTGCGCAGCTCGCCGTCGCCGACGATCGCCGCCCTGACCTTGCGCCGTTCCCGGGCGATCAGGGCCAGCGCCTCCAGGAACACGTCGATCCGCTTGATCTCCGCCAGCCGGCCTACCAGGATCAGGTCGTACTGCTTCCGCTCCGCCGGCTGACCCGCCGCGAACAGCGTCTGATCCATCCCACCGGACACGACGTGGATCGCGCAGCTCGCCCCATGTTCGCGGAAGTACACCTTCGCCCGCGTGCCCATGGTCACGATCAGATCGAAGTCGCCGGCCGCCGCGACCAGCCGCCGCTCGACCACCGCGTCCGCCACGGTCATCCGCGTGAACAGCTTGTTATCTGACCAGATGCCGCCGTCGATCACCTCGGGCGGGCCGCCCACGCAGAAGTACACCGCCCGGGCCCGCACCATCTTCGCCAGCAGGTCCGCCACCAGGCCGTTGATCAGCATGTGGAACCCGCCCAGCAGGTGCGGCCGCAGCCGGAACGCTGCCACGCAGAACGTCAGCAGCCGTGCCGGCACGTTGCCGGCGACCTTTAACAGCCACGCGGGTGGATGAATCGCGGTCACGTTCGGCGTCGGCGGCAGCGGAAAAGTCGTCACCACCCACAGGTGCTCGCAGCGCCGGCTCGTCGCCAGCGGGCGGATGTGGGCATGGGCCCAGTTCGCCGAGTAGAACGTTCCGGTCAGCAGGATGCGCTGCCGTCCCGACGCCGGCACCGCCCGCGGCGGACCCATCACCCGCCGCGCGAACGCCACCGCCGCCGCATGGATCGCCAGCATCACCCGCAGGAAGAGGTGCACCGTCCACCGTCGCGGGCGGTTCGGCAACGGAGCCCCGGGCGAATTGTCCTGGACCATGATCGCCGGCTGAATCGCCGCCGGCGGAGAAAGTGTCGAACCGGCACTGCTTACCAACTCGGGTACTCCAGTTTCCGCCAGGGCAGCGAGACGCTGCGCCGACCGGTCGAATCCGCCGGGTTGACCACCAGGTCCTCGGCGGCTCGACCATTCACCTCCAGGCGCACCTTTTCCGGCTCGTCCGCATACACGGTCAATCCGTCGAGCTCCTCACCCGGGATCGTCCCCTGCCCCTTCGACCAGCCGCGAACGTCCACCGCGATGGTCACGCCGCCGTCCGCGTCGCGCCGCTCGCTCACCACCGCCGCGGCGGAGGCGCGATGATAGTCCAGCAGCCGTCGCGTGGTAGTGACCAGCAGTCGCCCCTCGCGATGCAGCCGGGCCAGGCGTTGAAACGCCGTCCGCGTCGCCGCCGGGAACGGCTCGGTGCGGTCCGGGATCTTGCCCAGGTGCGTGTACAGGATGCACGTTCCCTCGCGCTCGATGAGCCTGCGCAGGAACGACTCCGTCACCACTTCGCCGAATCCGCTGGCCGTGTCCGCGCTGCTCACTCCGCCCCAGTGCGGATTGCAGCGGATGAACTCGATCACCTCGCGCCCATCGCGCAACTTCGCCAGGCGCATCAGCCGGTTGCCGGAATGCATCGCGTACTTGCCGCCGCCGCCGCGGGCCATCACCCGCTTGATTGCTTCCTTCGCGGCGGTCTTCACCGACGGCATCGCGTGCGCCGAATCGACGATCCCGCTCAGCCGCGCCGGCACGTTCTGGCCGGTGACGCTGGTCACCCGGCCGCGCCACACATAGCGGACGCCGTACGCGCAGGTCAGGTCGGCGTGGTACGCCGGATCGCCGGGTACATCGCCATGACCGGCCATGATGTCCGCACCAAAATTGGTCGCCGCCACCGCGTGATCCACCCACACCTTCAGCCGGCAATCGTGGCGGGTCAGTTCGTCGAGAGCCTTGCCCGCCTGCGCCCGCGTGCTGGCCAGGTCGCCGAACGAGTGCAGGCAGTCGATGTGCCCGCTGCGCATCATCGCTCTGACCATCGCCCGCCCCGCGTCGTCGGTGTTCCAGTAGGCGAACTGGTCGGCAGGCATGTCGAAATAGATGGTGTTGCCGACCTCGAGCCCGGCGCCGGGGCCCATCGCGGTCAGCTCGGTGGTGTTCATGTAGCGCATGAGCTGCCCGTAGACCTCGGCATCGGGCGTCTCATCCAGGTCGCTGCAGATCGCCAGCATCGCCTGGTAGGGATACGGAAACCGGCGCAGCGCTGCCCCCGCGCGCGGTTCGCTCGGCCGGGCCTCCTTCGGCAGCAGCGTCAATGTCTCAGCCACTGGCCGCCTCCGAAGCTTTCACCGCCGACGCCGCCGACGCCTCCCTGCCGCACCGCCGCTCCAGCCCTTCCAGGTACACCGCCGCGGTCTTCTCCGCCAGCCGCTCGCTGGAGAACTCCTGCTCGATCCATGTCCGCGCGGCCGTGCCCATCCGTTGCCGCAGGTCCGCATCGCCCAGTAGCGCCAACAGCTTCTCCGCCAGCGCCGCCTCATCGCCCAGTGGCACGATGTAGCCGACCCGCCCGTCCGGCGCGACCCGGGCATTGTCCGACACGTCCGTCGCCACCACGGGCACGCCGCAGGCCATCGACTCCAGCAGCACGTTCGGCGTCCCCTCGAACAGCGACGGCAGCACGGTCACGTCGCACGCCGGGTATACCCGCTCGACGTCGTCCCGGTTGCCCGCGAACACGCACCGCTCGCGCAGTCGCAGCGCGTCCACCAGCCGGTCCATCTCCTGCCGATAGAGATCCGAGCCGTGCATCCCGCCCCAGAGCTGCTCGCCCACGAACAGGAACCGCGCCCGCTCCATCCGATCCAGCACCCGCCGGGCCGCCGCAAACAGCAGCGGATGGTTCTTCTGCTGCTTGAAGCTGGCGAACATCCCCACCACGGGTTCATCCTCCGCGAGCCCCAGTTCCCGGCGGATTGCCTCCCGCGACTGCGGCTTGAACCGCGTCGTGTCCACGCCGTTATGCACCACCCGATAGCGGCTCATGTCCATGCCCAGCGTGCGGCTATTGAACGCCGCCCCGGCGCTGCTGTTGGCGATGATCACATCGACGCAACCCCTGGTCAGCCGATACACCAGCAATTGCCGCCGCTTGAGCGCGTAGTCCGTGTTTCGCTCCGAGCCGATCACCAGCGGTGTTCCCGCCAGCCGGCCGGCCACCCGCGCCGCCACCTCCGCGTCGAACAGGTAGCCGTGCACCACGTCGGCCTTCAGCCGCCGCAGCAGCTTCGCCAGGCGCAGCGGCACCGTGGCATCGAACTTGAGCGCCTTCCTGACCACGTGGACCCGCCCCTCGCGGCGGCGCAGCCCCTCCGCCAGCGGAAGATAGTCCGACAGCGAGACCACGTGAACCTCGAACCGCGCCGGGTCCATGTGATTGGCCAGCTCGACCACCTGCCGCTGGGCCCCGCCGTACTCCAGGTTGCTGATGACCAGGACGATGCGAATCATGTGCTGCTGTCAGCCGTTAAGCGCCCGATCGCTCCCGCCGGCTCCGCTTTCTCGCGAAGAATGTACCTGAACTTCCCC
>CAYVVX010000153.1:0-9493 GCA_964455315.1 uncultured Planctomycetales bacterium
CGGCCGGCCTCCGGCGTGCGGGAGCGGGTGCCACGTGAGGCCGGGATGTAGCGGTCTGACCGACAGCGGATGGATGTCTCAGCACGCAGCACTCAGCACTCATCACTTTCTCGCGGCTAGGGCGGGCACCGCCCGCGCCGCGGGATTCCGTGCGGCAGTCAATCGCCGCACTCCTTGCGTTTCCTCATCACTCATCACTTCCCAATTCCATCACCAGCCGCAGACCCGTGTACATGTCCGGCGTAAGATCGTCGATGTAGTTGCGCTGGGCCGAGCGGCAGCGGGCGGCCGGCGAGTAGAACGCTCCGCCGCGCTTGGCATAGAGCGTCGCCTGTTTGTGCACTTCGCTGAGGACGAACTCCGCGGGAAATACCGAGGAGGTCAGCTCCCACAGCCCGCCGTGCATGTCGGACAGCCCGTAGAAGCTGGGCATGCGCCGGGCGACCTCGTGCCGGTCGGCCTGCAGTTCGCCCCGGCAATGGGCGAAGAAGCCCAGGTACTTCGGGTCGGAGCCGTAGCAGAACGCGCGATCGTTGCCCGCACGGGCGGCGTGCTCCCATTCCGGCTCGGTCGGCAGGCGATAGCGCCGGGCGATGCCGGCCGCCCGGGCCCGCGCGCTCAGCCAGTCGGCGTAACGCAGCGCCAGCGCATGGCTGATCCAGCCCATGGCCGTGCCGGCGGCGTCGGTGTCGGACAGGGCGTCGATCTGCCGCCGGATCAGCAGGGCCTCCTGGGCCTGACGCGGGTTGCGGGCGACCGCGGCCTCATCAAACGGGCCGAACAGGTCGCGCCCCGCGGGGTCGTCCACGAACCGCCTGAATGCCGCGACGGTCACCTCCGTTGTGCCCAGGTAGATCGAAGGCAGCGGTTCCGGCTGATCGGGCAGCTTCTCGTTGGGATAGCGATCCGGCTCGCTTTCCGGCGAGCCGGCCCGGAAGCCGGTGCTCGGTTCGACGCGCACGAAGACCTGGGCGCTGACGTCATCATCCAGGATCATCGGCGCGTACGGCCAGGGCACGTCCCGGCCGAGTTTGCCCGCCGCCCAGCGGGCCGCGGCCAGGACGCCGGGATGGTCCGCTCCGGCCACCGCGTCGGCGCAGAGTGCGGCCGTCTGATCGCCCGGCGGTGCAACCTCGCCGAGCAGGCAGAAGGCGACGTATTTCTCACGGGCGCTGCCGTTGCCGGCCTTGTCGCGCAGGGCGGCGGTGATGGCGGCCCGCTGGGCCGGCGTCCACTTCGCCGCGGCGACCTCCAGCCACTCGCCGTTGCGCCACAGCTCGCCGCCGTCGACCGATTTCCAGAACGCTTCCGGGTTCATCAGCAGCCCGGTGCGGGCCCCGGCGACGCGGTCGGTGTACGCCTTGGACTCCACCCGCTCGGCGGTGAGGTCGTCGAGATGCTCGCGCACCTCGGGCGGGGCCGCCTCGACCTGCTTCGCACCGTCACCCGGGGAACTGACGAACTGCCCCAGCAGCAGCGCGGCGGCCTGGACATTCATCGCCGCCCGCTGCCGCGCGAGCCTGGATTGCTGCACGACATAGATGCCCGCGGTGACCGCACCGAGCAGCAGGAACGCCGCCGCGACGCCGATGGGGACGCGATGCCGCCGGAGCGTCTTGCGCAGGAGGTACAACCCGCTGTCGCGCTTGGCCTCGATGGGCCGGCCGTGCAGGTAGTGTCCGATATCGCGGGCCAGTTCGCCGACCGACTGGTAGCGGCGCTGCGGCTCCTTGGACAGCGCCTTGAGCACGATGGTCTGAACCTCGTCGTCGATGGGGCAGCTCAACCGGGCGGGTCGAACGCCGGCATGGAGAGCGACGCCGGAGTCGGCCTTCCAGGCCTGGGACGGCGGCGTCGGCGGGGTCTCGGCGATGTGCCGCAGCACGTCCATCGGGCGGCCCACCACCGGGTAGGGGTAATCACCAGTGAGGAGCTGGTAGAGGATCACGCCCAGGGCGTAGACATCGGTGCGGACGTCGACCTCCTCGGGATTGCCGCGGGCCTGCTCGGGCGAGACGTAGGGCAATGTGCCGACCACCTGGCCGGTCATGGAGATCATGGTCGCCTCCGGCCCGCCGACCATCTTGGCCAGCCCGAAGTCGAGCACCTTGGGCGCCGCGGTGGCGTCCACCAGGATGTTCGATGGCTTCAGGTCGCGATGGATGATGCCGCGCTGATGGGCATAGGTGACCGCGTCGCAGACCTTGCAGAACAGCTCCAGCATGCCCCGCAGGCCCGGCTTCGCGTTGGCCACGAAGCGGTGCAGCGGCTCGCCGCGGATGTAGTCCATCACGTAGTAGTGATGCCCCTCGGGCGTGGCCCCGGAGTCGAAGATGGCGATGATGTTGGGATGTTTCAGGCTGGCGACCAGCTCCACCTCGCGCTCGAACCGCTCGCGCGCCGGCGCCGAGGCGTAGGGCCCTTCGAGCAGCACCTTCACCGCCACCTTGCGGCGGGTGGAATGCTGCACCGCTTCGTAGACCACGCCCTGCCCGCCGCGATGCAGCTCCTTGAGGATGTCGTAGCCGCCGATGTTGATAGGCACGGTGGAGACGCGCACCCGGCTGCCGGAGGGCGGCGGCGGCGGCGAGGCGAGATCGTCGGCGGTCTCGTCGGTGGGCGAGGAGGGCGTCGCACTGACCCGGCTGCCGGGCGTGTTCGAGTTGTCGCCTTCCGCAGGCGAAGCCGGCGCGGTCGAGCCCGCGCCACCGGATCGCACCAGCACCTGGCGGGCCCGGGCGAAGTAAGCCGCGTTGGCCCGGCACTCCTCCAGCCGCTTCCGGCAGGTGGGGCAGGCGTCGACGTGCGAGCGCAGCGGAACCAGCTCTGCTTCAGCCAGCGTACCGGAGTCGAGCTGTTCGAGCTGCTTGATGGAGAGGCAGTCAGGCATGGGAGCGGCCTCCCGTGTTGGCGCACAGTCCGCAGCGCAGCTCGTGGCGGGCCCCAGGTGAGAAGTGAGCAGTGAGAAGTGAGAAAGTGGGAACCAAAGGTGCCTCCGCTTGCACGGGCGCGGCTCGGTCAAGGCGGTACGGCTTCGACATGAGGTGGCTCAGAACGAGTTCTCCATGTGCTCCTGCAGCTTGCGCAGCCGGGTGATGACCCGGTTCTTGGCGATCCACACCGCGTTCTCGGTCATGCCCAGTTCCGCGGCCACCTTCTCGGCCGGCAGTCCCTCCACCGCGAACATCTCGAACGCCCGCATGGTGGTGGGCTTGACCTGCTTGCGAACCTCCTCCATGCACCGCCTGACAATCTCCTCCTGCCACTGGGCCTCCCAGACCTGGCTGAGGTGATGTTCGTCCTCGACCTGGTTGATGAAGCGGGTCTCGTCGGGGTTGTCGTTGACCACGACTTCCCGGCCGCGCTTCCGCTGGATGTCCCGGATCTTGTGGGCGGCGATGCCCAGCAGCCAGGTGCGCAGCCGGCCCTTCTCCCGGCTGTAGGTCCCCTCGCGATAGGCCGAGACGAAGGCGACCAGCGCCTCCTGGGCCGCATCGCCGGCGTCGGTCTCGTTGAGCCCCAGCTTCCGGCCGAAGGCCACCAGTACCGGCTGGTAGCGATCGAAGAACTCCTGCCAGCTTTGCTCGTTGCGGTCGGTCAGCCCGTTGAGCAGGTCGGTGTTGGTGACGGTGATCATGCCGGCCCTCGCTTGTGCCGCCGGAAGCGGCTCCGGCGGCAGGCATCGTTCGCCACGGACGTGTTCGCCTGTGTGTCATGATAACTGAAAACCTCTTCCAGGGAGAGAACAGGAAGGCGGTTGCCAACGCTTTCGATCTCGGTGACGCATTCGGGGGTGGCACGGTCAGGCCTACGCGCCTGGCCGTGGAGGCATGGGAACGATCGCTCCCGTTTCGCCACGGCCTGATGAGTACATCAGGGAGTGCCACCCGCTCCAGTACCCTCACGTTCGGTCGTTCCTCGTACCTGTCATGGCGGCACGCACGAAGCCGGTGAGCCTCGTGCGTGCCGCGCGGGGGTTGCTCGTGTCGAGGCTTACCACCTCCGGCGACCGGCGGTGAGACCCAGGAACCCGACCAGTCCGACCGCCATCGCCGGGACGGTCCCACCGCCGCAGCTCACCGTGACCGGCTCGGAAACCGGCTCGTCGTAGGTGGGCTCGTCGACCGGGGTGGTCTGCGGGGGCGCCGGCTGGGCGGCACCCGGGGCCTCGATGTTCATGAGGTAGTTGCCGCCCTGGCCCTCGTACGGGGCGACCGCCACCAGGTACTCGCCCGGCTGGGACTGAATGCTCACGTATTCGTTGCTGCCGTAGTCGCTCGAAACGGCCAGTTGATCGCCGTTGGCGTTGAACACGTACAGGTCCAGGTCGCCCTGCTGGCCTTCGATCCACACCGTGATCGAGCCGGTGCTGGTGGTGACCAGGTACCAGTCCTCGTCACGGCCGACCAGTTGGTACTGCCCGGCACCGATCGGCGCGGCGGTGGTGGAGGTGTTGTTGACCTCGTAGGCGTCGTCGTTGCCGCCGGCCGGCGTTTCGGGGGTCGGGGGCACGGGGGCATCGTTGCCGCTCAGCGCCCGGTAGGCGTTCAGCCGGCCGTGGCCGTGCAGCGTGTCGTAGCCGGCCGTGCCCAGGTCGTCGGCGCTGGCGATGAGGCGCTGGCGAACCTCGGCGGAGGTCAGCGACGGATCATAGGAGAGCAGCAGCGCGGCCACACCGGCGACGTAGGGCGTCGCCATGGAGGTGCCGCTGTCGTACGCGTAACCGCCGTTGATCCAGGTGCTGTAGATGTCCACGCCGGGGGCGACCATGTCAATGCCTTCGCCGGCGTTGCTGAAGTCGGCCAGGTTGTCGCCGGAGTCGGTGGCACCGACCGCGATCACGTCGGCGTAGGCGGACGGATAGTCGATGGTGTTGAGCCCGGAGTTGCCGGTCGCGGCCACGATGACCACGCCCCTGGCCGCGGCCCGCTTGCAGATGTCGTCGAACGCCGCGCTGTAGCCGCCGCCGCCGAGACTCAGGTTGACCACCCGGGCACCGTTGGCGACGGCGTACTCGACGCCGGCCATGATCGAGCCCATGTCGCCTGTGCCCTGCTCCAGCACCTTGACCGCCATGAGGCTCACGTCGGCGGTGCCGGCCACGCCCTTGGCGTTGTTGCGGACGGCGGCGACGATGCCGGCGACGTGCGAGCCGTGCCCGTTGTCGTCGCTGGGGTTGCTGTCCTTGTTGATGAAGTCGTAGCCGAACACGTCGTCGACGAGCCCGTTGCCGTCGTCATCGATGTTGTTGACCGTCTCGCGGCTGTTCCGCCAGAGATGGTCGATCAGGTCGGGATGATCGAGGGTCATGCCCCCGTCCACCACCGCGACCACGATCGAGCGGTCGCCGGGCTCGATGTCCCACGCCGCCGGGGCCTCGATGCGATCCAGCGCGTACTGCAGGCCGACCTGCGGGTCGTTGAGCCCCGCGGCGTTGGTGGACTGCTGGACCACCGGCCCGGCGGCGACCGGCGGGTTGGTGCTCATCAGGTAGTTGGGCTCGACGCGAAGCACGTCCGGGTGGGTCGCCAGCTCGGAGATGACCTGCTCGACCGCGGCGGTGCCATCGAGATCGGCCAGGAACCATTCGGCTTCCGGGGCGTTCGCCGAGGCGGCGATGCGGGCCGGCGCCAGGCCGTTCAACGCGGCCACATGCGGCAGGGTCGCGGTTCCGGCGGACGCGGCGTTGACCCGGGCCGGGCGAAGCTTTACCAGCACCTGGCCGGTGGCGTACGCCGAGGTGGTCGCCTTGGGCACGAAGGGGATCTGCACCTTGGCTACCGCTGGTCGTAAAGCCTTGAGGTCATTGGCTTTAGAGGCGGTGGTGGCCGTGCTGACCACGGCTGCGGCTGCCAGGGCCACCCGCACGCCGCGACCGATCCGATGGGTTCCGTTCGTTGTCATGATCTGAGTCTCCTGCCCGTGAAAAGTTGCGTCTTTCAGGGGACCCCTCGGTCCCGTAAGGGGGTCTTCGGGGCAGGGGGGTGAACCTTTCACGGAGGTCTCAATTCTGGTGGGGGGGCGGGAAAGACCGGGGCGAGGATGGATTGACAGGCGACGGGTGGTGGCCCCAGGTTGCGGAATGGCTCGCGGTCGCCCCGCGCACGCGAGGGGGGCCAAACATGGCTGTCACACGGGGGATAAACGCGGGGTTGCCCGTATAATCGGACCCGAGCCTGAAAGGACGCCCATGACCGCATCGCCGCCCGCAAGTGCCTCAATATCGCTGGTCGCCGTCGACGGCCCGACGCCGGCAACCCTGGACCTGAGCCCGCCCGGACCGGCCACCATCGGGCGGTCCACCGGGCATGCCCTTGAACTCAACGACGCCCACGTCTCCCGCAACCATGCGGTGCTGACCTATCGTCGCGACGAGCGTTCCTCCGCCTCCGGCCCGGCAGCGCCCCGCTGGCTGCTCACCGACAGCGGCAGCCGTCACGGCACCTGGCTCAACGGCGTGCGGCTCACCCCGCAAGTGCCGCTGCCGGTGTCGCCGGGCGACCTGATCGCCATTGCCCCCTGGACCTTCCGCGTCGTCGATCCGGCCACCATCGACACCGGCGAGCACAGCCTGGTCACCCTGACCGAAACCGCGAGCAGCGAAGCCTTCGTCACCCAGATGGACGCCGGCGCCGCCGATCACATGGCCGCCGAGCAGCTCAGCCTGCTGCTGCGCTGCGCGTCGGCCATTCACGCGGCGGTCGACGAGCAGGCCCTGGGGCGGGCGGTGCTGGACGCCCTGGCCACTGGGACGGGCTTCGAGAACGCGGCCATGCTCCGCCCGCGCGGCGAGCAGATCGAAATGGTGGCTTGGAGAGGTTCGGCGCTCGAGGGCGTCGCGGCCCCGCAGCTCAGCCGCTCACTGATCCGCCAGGCGGCCGGCGGCAGGCCCGCCCGGCTGACCTGGGCCCCGGAACAGGCCACCCAGCAGTCCATCGTGGATCTCAACATCCGCCAGGCCATGTGCATCCCCATCATGATCGAGCAGACCGTGGCCGGGTTCCTCTACCTGGATGACCGCGGAGGGGACACCGGCAGGCGCCGTCCGGGACGCGATCCGGGGGCCTTTGCCATCGGGCTGGCCAGGCTGGCGGCCATGGCCCTGGCCGGCCTGCGGCGGCTGGACGTCGAACGGCGGCTGGCCCGCGTCGAGGCGGAACTGGAAGCGGCCGGTGAGATCCAGGCGACGCTGCTGCAGCAGCGCGAGGGCACCTGCGGAAGGTTTCGCTTCAGTGGCGAGTGCCGCCCGGGCCGGCAGCTCGGCGGCGACTTCTTCGACATCATCCCCCTGCCCGACGGGCGCCTGGCGGTGGCCCTGGGCGACGTGACCGGCAAGTCGGTGCCCGCGTCGGTGCTGATGACCACCGCCCACGGCTTCCTGCACGCGGCGCTGACCATGCACGGCGATCCGGGACGGGCCCTGACCGAGCTGAACCGCTTCGTGCATCCGCGCTGCCCGGCGGACCGCTTCATCACGCTCTGGGTCGGGGTCTTCGACGGCGACGCCGGAGAGTTCGCCTGCGTCGATGCCGGCCACGGACACGCCCTGCTGCAGGTGCCCGACGCCGGCTTCGACGACCTGAGCACGGAGAAGCACGTGCCCATCGGCATTATCGAGGACACCGAGTACACCGTGGAACGCCGCAAGCTGCCGGTCAGCGGCCGGGCCATCGTGGTCAGCGACGGGCTCATCGAGGAGCCCAACGTGGACGAGCCGCCCGACGATCCCACCTCGGGCATGCTCTCGCAGTTCTCCATCGAAGGCGTCAAACGCTGCCTCGCGGCGGTGCCGGGCGAAACCGGCGCGGTGCGGGCCCTGTTCGATGCCGTCCGCGAGCACGCCGGCCGGGCCACGCTGGCCGATGACGCCACGGCGGTGATCGTGGCGTGGTGAGGCACGACCATGAAGCAGCGCAACGTCATGACCGCGGTCATCCTGCTGACCCTCCCGTCGCTCTCGCACCCTGTCGATGGGGCCGCCGGCGCCGCCACGCGGCCCGATTCCCCGGCGCCGAACGCCGGCCTCGAGCGGATTCGTGTCAGCCCGGACGGCACGCATTTCGTGCGCTCCGGCTCGGGCGACAGGTTCGTCCTCTGGGGTCTCAACTACGATCATGACCACTCCGGTCGCCTGCTCGAAGACTACTGGCAGGAGGAATGGCCGACCGTGGTCAGCGACTTCCGGGAGATGAAGGAACTCGGCGCCAACGTGGTGCGCATCCACCTGCAGGTCGGCAGATTCATGAAAGGCCCGCGTGAACCCGACGGTGTCGCCCTGGAGCGGCTGGCCCGCCTGGTGGGGCTGGCCGAAGGCACCGGCCTTTACCTCGATCTGACCGGGTTGGGCTGTTACCACAGGAAGGATGTGCCTGCGTGGTATGAGGCCATGGGTGAGGGCGCTCGCTGGGACGTCCAGGCGCTGTTCTGGGAGTCGGTGGCGAGAACATGCCGCGATAGCCCCGCCATCTTCTGCTACGATCTCATGAACGAGCCCGTGCTGCCCGGTGCCGGTAAGATCGAAACCGACTGGCTGGCCGGGGAATTCGGGGGCAAGCACTTCGTGCAGCGCATCACACTCGATCTGGCCGGCCGGACGCGCGAGCAGGTGGCCAGGGCGTGGGTCGACAGGCTCACCGGGGCGATCCGCAAGCACGACCGGCATCATCTGATCACGGTAGGGGTGATACCCTGGGTCCACGTGTTTCCGAAAGCAACACCGCTGTTTTACTCGCAGGAAGTCTCGCCCCCGCTGGATTTCGCCAGCGTCCACTTCTATCCGGAGAAGGGCGAACTCCCCCAGGCCCTGACCGCACTTGCGGCCTATGACATCGGCAAGCCCCTGGTCGTGGAGGAGATGTTCCCGCTGCATTGCGGTATCGAGGAACTGGACGCCTTCATCGAGGGGTCCCGCGAGATCGCGGATGGCTGGATGGGTTTCTACTGGGGCAGGACCATCAGCGAATACACCGAGGCGGACGGCCTGGCCGGCGCGTTCGCCAAAAGCTTCCTGGCGTATTTCCGCACGAAAGCGCCGGAGATCCGGGGAACGCGCGGACAGCAATCGCAGAAACCATGAGCCAGGTCCTCGTCGGCGCTGTACAATGCCTCCCGGCCGCCATGCAGCCGGGCCGGGCGAGGGGTGATGTGCGCGATGGATGACGCCCATGTATCCCACCGTGAACCAGCTTCTCGATCTGCTGCATTCCGAAAGCGCTTCTGAATCTGTAGGTGCGGGTCTGCATAGAGGAGTGCGGTGCGGTCGCGTACACCGGTCATGGTGAACCCCAGCGTTGCAGAAAAGATCAACCCCAGAGACACCGAGGCCCCGGAGCAGATTGGCGACCGGATGAGCAAGTCGCCAACGCCGCAACCTCCCCGCAGGTGGGGTCCGCGACTTGTGGGTGCTGGCTCAAACCACCTCTTCTTTGTGCTCTTTGTGTCTTCTATGATGCCGGGGTTGTCAAGTCCGCATGTGGAGCGTTGGGTGCGATTG
>CAYVVX010000154.1:0-440 GCA_964455315.1 uncultured Planctomycetales bacterium
TGCCGGCCAACTCCAACAGCTTCTCCGGCTGGGCGGCCGCAAGATTGGTCGCTTCGCCAGGGTCGCTGGGCAGATCGTACAGTTCAAACCGCTCCAGTGTCGCGTCCGCCAGCAGCTTCCACGGACCGTCGCGCAGCGCCACCCTGGGTTCACCGATGGCGTAGTCATACTGCCAGTAGAGCGGGACCGAGCGCTTCACCGGCCTGCCCGCGAGGATGGGCAGGATGCTGGCGCCGTCCATTCGCCGGTCGGCCGGCGGCTCCGCACCCGCGATCGCGCACAGCGTCGGCATCACATCCACACCGCAGATCGGCTCCGCACTGACGGTCCCTGCAACCGCCTTTCCCGGCCAGCGGAGAATCCCCGGCACGCGAATGCCACCCTCGTACAGATGCAGCTTCATGCCCCGCAGCGGCCCCGGCGAGCCGTGACAGCGCTCC
>CAYVVX010000154.1:450-9484 GCA_964455315.1 uncultured Planctomycetales bacterium
GGGTCTCCGGCCCGTTGTCGGAGCTGAAGAACACGAGGGTGTTGTCGTGCAGGTTCATCGCCTCCAACGCGGCCAGCAGGCGGCCGGTCTCGTGGTCCATCTGGGTCACGTTACCGTAGTAGATGGCCCTTTCCAGAGGTTCATGCTGGCGATAGGGCTCGACGAATGTCGGGTCCGTGGCCACGGGCTCGTGCGTGGCGTGGAACCAGACGAAGAGGCAGAAAGGCTTCCCGGGATCGCGCGATGTCATCCAGCGGATGGCCTCATCGACGATCAGCGCGGAGGAGTAGCCTTCGAGCGGACCCACATCTTTACCGTTGCGGACAAAGTTCACCGGGTTGTGATGCGAGGGCGCCGCGTTGATCTGCGTGGCGAACCAGTGATCGAAGCCATGATCGTTCGGCTGAGGCTGCGATGCCTGGTTGAACTGACCGTTGCAGTGGAACTTGCCGACCAGGCAGGTGGCGTAGCCCGCCTCGCGCAGGCGCGAGGCCACGGTGACCTCGCTCGCCCTCAGGTGCATCGGCGACTTGTCCGGTATCCAGTCATAGATGCCCGCGCGGTACGGCGTGCGGCCGGTAAGCATGCCCGCTCGCGAGGGCGAGCAGACCGGTGCGGCCGCGTAGCAGTCGGTGAAGCGGATGCCCTCGGACGCGAGCCGGTCGAGATGGGGCGTGCGGATGACCGGATGACCATAGCAGCCCAGGTCACCGTAGCCGAGATCGTCGCACAGCACGACAACGATATTGGGCCGGGCAGTGGCGGCGTTCGCGGCACCGGAGGCCGGCTTTGCGCCACCCTGCTTCGGCGGCAGCACCACCCCCGCCGCGGTGGCCTGTTCCTTGATGCGCATCGCCGTCGGGTCCGGTGCACCGTGGATCTGCTTGACCACGTTGCGGTAGGTAAGCAGCGCATCGCGTGCCGCCGTCCAGCGCTCCGGCTGCTCGCGGCGCAGCGCCTCCGCCTGCCCCGTGGCCAGCGCCAGGTAGGCCCCGCGGGCCCGCTGCCGCTCGTCCTTGCCGTCAAGGTCCCTGCGAATCCCCGGCAGCAGCTCCGCCGCGAGCCCCGGCATGCGGTCGAGCGGATCGGGCAGCCTGGCCAGGTTCGCCGGCTTCTGCCGCCGGATGCGATAGACCAGCTTGCCGTCGACCGACACCTCCTCCCCGCCGTTCTCCAGGATCACCCGATGGGCCAGGTCCACCACCCGGTCGCCGAACCGCGTGATGGTCTCGTCCGCGGGCATGTCGTCGCGGGTGGTGTTCTGGTAGCGGTCGACGATCTGCCAGTGTTGTTCTTCCATCCACGCCTTGCCGCGGATGACGCCGATGATGGTCGCGCTGGTGGCCGCGTTGTTGTCCGCATCCCAGCCGAAGTTGAACGCCGTGCGCAGCGTCTCGACGAAGTCGCCCCCGCCGTACAGCAGCGCCGCCACGGTCGACGCGGTATTCAGCTCGTAGCCGTTGCGGTCGCGCATGGTGCCGTCGTGCTTCGAGTACTTCTTCTTGATCTCCAGCCGGGCCGCCCGCCAGTCCCGCGGGTGCTGCCGATGCCAGCCGCGGACATCCTCGACCACCGAGCGGATCACGCTGCGGGGATCCACCGCGGCCAGGCCGGCGTCGAGAATCCGGTCCAGATCCTCCTCCACGAACGCCTCGGCGATCATGGTGGTGAACAACTGCGTGGTCTGGGCCGGTTCGCCGTCGATGGTCACCGTGGTGTAGTGCAGCCCCAGCGCCGCGGCCGTCCGCGGCATGGCCGGGGCCATGAGTCCGAACGACTCGCAGATGAACTGCCCGGAGATGTTGAACTCGGCCCACGGATTGATGGCGATCCGCCCGGTGTAGGGTGGTTCGATGCCCAGGTCCATCAACTGTCGGGCATAAACATTCGAACACCAGATCGAGCGGTTGATGTGCCTGCGCCAGAGCTCGGCGATGCGGCCGGACGGGACAAACAGCGCGCCGCCGCGCTGCATCTCCAGGACGTAAACCCACTCCAGGTCGGTGTCGTCGTCGGTGCGGGCGCCCTGGAGCAGCTCGGGCACGTACCGTTCGACGTTGCCCGGCTCGTCAATGTACTCGTTCTCGTGGGGCAGCCCGTTGAGATTCCCCAGGATCTGGGCCAGCATCCCCCCCTGGATCTTGTCGGCCAGCACGCCGGCCGGAAGATTGACGTAGTCATCCTCGGCGGCGAAGGCGGGGGCGGCAAGACCAGCGACGCCGGCCGCAATCAGGATGCAGGTGATACAGGCACGGGGCATGGTCGCATCCTCCGGTAAATGACCTTAACGAGTCGCGGCATGTCGCCGCAGCGCACTGACTGGGGAGGATTATACCGGGATGCGGCAGGGGTGTGAGCGGAAGGGCGGAGATTCAGCGACATCAGCGGGCACGGGCACCGGATGCAACCGGGCAACCAGGGCGGAGGGGAAGAAGTGCCCACAAAGCACATTGCGCGGGCTCGCCACCGCGCGTCTCGCCCTTGGCGGACTTCGCCCGCAACCCTAACCGAATAGCTCGCCCAGAGTCGCAGAGATCGCCGAACAGAAGCTTGCTCGATTGCTCATCTCCGCGATCTCTGCGGCTCTGCGCGAGAACTATGCCATGCGGCCCGCGAAGAATCTGACGCCTGGAAGTACAGATGGACGCAGATCAAGAAGTCATTACCTCTTCATCTGCGCCAATCCGCGTGATCTGCGGGCAAGACCGGGTTGGCGGCCGCCTCCCGCGCTACTCCGTCTTCTGCGTTATGCCCGGCCAGTCGTCGGTGCGGAACGGCGACGCGGGCAGCCCGGCACCGTTGACCAGGTTGCAATCGGGGGAGTCGCCCCAGGCGTAGCGAACCGCGACCGGCCTGGCCACCGCGTCGCTCTGAACGACCACGGTATCGCCGCGGATGGTCGCCTCGGCGTCGACGAAATTGTGGTCCTCGCCGGCGATGCCGAATCCGGTCAGCTTCTCGCCTGCCCGGGCGGCCAGGCCGCCGTCGGTATGCTTGAACTTCAGGACGATCTTGTCGCCATCCACCTTGTGCGAGTCATACATCGGCCCGGAATAAGGCAGCTTCTCGCCGTAGGCGACCGCCCGTGCGGCCAGCGCCAGCCGGCGCCCGACCTCCTGCTTGTTGCGCGGATGGATGTCCTTGGGGTTGCCGATGTCGATGGCCACCGCCATACCGGTCTTCGGCTCGGCCAACGCCATGAGCTGGGCCTCGCGCAGCTCCGCCCACGCGCTGGCGTAGGGCTCCTTCTGGCCGGCCTGGAAGTTGGCCAACTGAACCATGAAGAAGGGGAAGTCGCCCTGGCCCCAGTTCTTGCGCCAGGCCCGGATCATGCCGGGCATGTCCTTGCGGTACTTGTACGCCCGCCCGGCGTTGGACTCGCCCTGGTACCAGATCGCGCCGCGAATGGCGAAGGGAATAAGCGGGTGGATCATGCCGTTGTAGAGGACCGTCGGGACACCGGGCTTGAGAGGCTCTTTCTTCGCGTCAGCATCGTCGCCGGCGGCCTCGGTCGGCTTGCCGCCTTCGGCCGGCGTCCATGCTTCGATCGGCGTGCCGCCCCACGAGGTATTCACCAGGCCAATGGGCACATCCAGCGCCTTGTGCAGCTCGCGCCCGAAATAGTAGCCGACCGCCGAAAAGTCCGGAACCGTCTCCGGCGAGCAGGCCTGCCACTTGCCTTCAACCTTGGACAGCGGCTCGAGCGATGTGGCCCGCGTCACCGAGTACAGGCGAATGTTCGGATACTTCGCCGCGGCGATCTCCTTCTCCGGGTTGTCGGAGTTCTTCACGCTCCACTGCATGTTGGACTGCCCCGAGCAGATCCACACGTCGCCGATGAGCACGTCCTTGAGCGTGATGGTGTTCCCGCCCGCGATGGTGAGCTCATACGGCCCCCCGACCGGCATCGCGTCGAGCTTCGCACGCCAGTTGCCGGCATCGTCGGCCGTGGCGGACGCCTTGCGCTCGCCGAGGGTGACGCTCACCTTCTCGCCGGGCGACGCCGTGCCCCACACCGGCATGGCCATATCGCGCTGCAGCACCATGTGGTCGGTGAACAATCCCGCAAGCTTGACCTCCGCGCGGGAAACCGCGGCCAGGGCCAGCGTTGAGAGCAAGGCAAGGCAAATGACACGCTTCTTCATGGTCAGGCTCCTGTGACAATTGAGATCCATCGCGTGAGCGGCCGGCTCAAAGCCAACCGCTGCAAGAGGTTCATCAGAACACTTCGACGGCGGCGTTTCACCACCGGCCGACTTGGAAGTCGGCCGCTATGGTATCGCGGCGGGCACTGTCGCGGGAAGTGGGACATCCTCCGCGCCCCCCCGCGGAAGCGACTCCCGCAAGAGCCAACACCATTCCGCCAAGCATCTGTTTGACCATCAGACCGCCTCTGACTTCGATTCAGTTTGCCTCAACAGGGGAGAAAGAATTCAGCCACGAGAAGCACAAAAGGCACAAGGAAGAGGAATCAGCAAGTTTCAGATCAGCTGTCGCTTGTGGTGCACTTCTTGTGCTTGTTGTGCCTTTTGCGGCCAAGTCCCTCTCCTACTGCTTCTTCATCGACACCAGCGGGGCCTTGGAAACGCCGCCCTTCCACAGATCGTACTTCGGATCGGCATAGCGCGTGAAGAACCCCTCCAGCCGCTTCTGAAGCTCATCCCGCACATCGGCATGGGCCGGGTTACAGATCTCGTTGGCGAACTCACCGGGATCCTTGGCCACGTGATACAGTTCGTCTGGCCCGTCCGGGAACCGCAGGGTAAGCTTCCATTCACCCGTGCGGACCATGCGTGTGTTCTCGTAGTCGTAGAAGATCACGTCGTCCCAGTCAGCGAGCGGTTCTTCCCGCAACGCCGCTGAATAGTCGCGCCCCGGCGAAGCAGGCTCCGTCGCCACCCGGTCGCTCAAGCCGAGAACGCTCAGCAGCGTGGGCATGAAGTCGTAGTTGGATACCATCCCGTCGCAGACGGTGCCGGCATGCGCGCCGCCGGGCAGCCGCCAGATCAGCGGGATGCGCACGCTCGAATCGAACGCCTGCATCGGCCGCGAATGATCGCCCATGCCCCAGAGACCGTTGTGCCCGCCGCTCAATCCCTGGTCGGCCGCGTAGATCACGATGGTGTTGTCGTCGAGACCCAGCCGCCGCAGCGTCGCGGTCACTTCCCCGACGCCATCGTCGACCCCGGTCACCTGCTCGGCGTAGCGCCGCATGGCCTCGACGTTGTTGATCGACTCGCGGTAGGCCCGCAACCACGGGTGCATGGGCGCCCGCGGGAAACAGAGCAGCTCGGCATCCGCGTAATCCGCGACATGCGGGCCGCGGCCGGGCTTGAGCATCCATCCGCCCAGGCCGTAGGGACCGTTGTACGGCAGGTACAGGAAGAACGGCCGGTCGCAATTCTCCTCGATGAAGCGGACTGCGTGCTTCGTCCACCACTCGGTGAGGTAGGTCGGCTCCTTGTGAACCTTGCCGTCTTCGATGACCTCGTGATCGTAGAACGTGTTGGTGTGCCCGCCGGTCATGGTCACCCAGAAGCTGAAACCGTCCTGGGGATGAATGTTGTCGCCGAGATGCCACTTACCGGCCAGCCCGCAAACGTAGCCCGCGTCGTGCATGATTTTGGGCAGGGTGCAGAACTCGGCCAGCGTGTAGCTCGCCTTCGGACCCATCATGGTTTCGTTGGCGATGTAGGAGTGCACGCCGTGCTGGGAAGGGATCAGCCCGGTGAGGTACGTGGCCCGCGTCGGCGAGCAGACCGCGTTGGAGGTGAAGCAGCGATCGAAGCGGATGCCCTGCCCGGCGAGCTTGTCGATGTTGGGCGTGTGGATGTCCCTGTTGCCGTAACAGCCCAGCGTCCAGGCGCTCTGGTTGTCGGTGAGGATGAACACCACGTTGGGCCGGCGCCCCTCGCGCGTCGCGATGGCGGTACGGTCGGCTTCTTCTGTGCCAGAGACCGCCGCCACGGTGCCCAAGCAGCCGACTGCCGCCATGACCACGACGCTTCGGCCCCACGCTCGCGCTCGATGTTGCATCATGGTCTTACAGATCTCCAGCACCGGGTGAGCGAGCCAGAATACCGCGACGGGCGCGAATCGGGAAGTTGTCGGGTGGAGCTGCACGTCGCGGCCTCACACCGCCCTGAACGCGAGACAGACCGGGGATTCGCCGCTACAATCCCCCCACATCAGTGACGCCCCCTGGGCGAAGATCCGACGGGCCGGATCAATCCACGACATCCAAGGAGACCGTCATGTTCGCGAGATACCGCCATTTCGCGTTGTTGACCTGCCTCATCGCCGGCTGCCACGCCGCCGGCCCGGCGGGACCGCCGCTGTTCCAGGGCATGGGCCCGCACCACCGCAAGGTCGAGACCTCCAGCAACCTGGCCGCGGCATACTTCGACCAGGGCCTCACCTGGGCCTTCGCGTTCAATCACGACGAGGCCATCCGCTCCTTCGAGGAAGCCGCCCGCATCGATCCCGGGTTCGCCATGGCCTACTGGGGCATCGCCCTCTGCCACGGACCGCACATCAACAACCCCGTCGTAACGCCGGAACGGGCCCAGGCCGCCTGGACGGCGCTGCAGGAAGCCCTGGCCCGCAGGGCCAATGCCTCCCCCGTGCACCAGGCCCTGATCGACGCCCTCAGCCATCGCTACGCCGATCCGCAGCCCGAGGACCGCTCCGGCCTCGACCGCGCCTACGCCGACGCCATGGGCGAGGTCTACCGCCACTACCCCGAGGACACCGACGTTGGCACGCTCTACGCCGAAGCGCTGATGGACCTGCAACCGTGGGACCTGTGGACCCGCGACGGCGAGCCCAAGGGCGAAACCAGCCGCATCCTCACCGTGCTCGAAAACGTCATCGCCCGCCAGCCGGATCATCCCGGCGCCCATCACCTGTACATCCACGCCGTCGAAGCCGCCCATCCGGAGAAGGGCCTGGCCTCGGCCGAGCGGCTCTGCGACCTCGTCCCCGCCTCCGGCCACCTCGTGCACATGCCGTCGCACATCTACGTCCTCACCGGCCGCTGGGAGCAGGCCTCCGAGCAGAACGTGAAAGCCATCGCCGCCGACCGGAGCTACCGCCACCTCTCCCCGCGCCAGGGCTTCTATCGCGTGTACATGACCCACAACCACCACATGCTGGCTTTCGCGAGCATGATGGAGGGCCGGTATGCGGTGGCCCTGAAGGCGGCCCGCCAGTTGGTGGCCGACGTGCCCGAGGACTACAAGCGGAACAGCGCCGCCTACGTCGATCCGTACCTGATGGTCGTCACCGACGTCCTGACCCGCTTCGGCAAATGGAAGGAGATCCTCCAGGAGCCCCAGCCGCCCGCCTACCTGCCCATCACCACCGCGTTCTGGCATTTCGCCCGCGGCACGGCCTACGCCAACCTCAATGACTTCACCCGGGCCGACGCCGAGCGTGAGGCGTTCCGCGCCGCCGTGGCCAGGGTGCCCGAGGGCGCCCTGATGGCCATCAATCCCGCCCACGACCTGCTCGAGATCGCCGGGCTGGTCCTCGACGGCGAAATCGCCTACCGCCGCGGCGACACCGACGGTGCCGTGGCCTCTCTGCGCAAGGCGGTCGCGCTGGAAGACGAGTTGAAATACATGGAGCCGCCCGAGTGGATCCTGCCCGTGCGCCATCCCCTGGGAGCCATCCTCCTCGACGCCGGCCGGACCGGGGAAGCCGAAGCGGTCTATCGCGAGGATCTCGAGAAGTGGCCCGACAACGGCTGGTCGCTCTACGGGCTCGCCCAGTGCCTGGAAGCCCGCAACTCCCCCGAGGCCGTCTCCGCCGACGCCCGGTTCCGCCGGGCCTGGGCACGGTCAGACACGAAGATTCACGCGAGCTGCCTGTGTGCGAAGCAGTAAACCGGCAATCCTCTGCGGCACGACCAGATTCCCTGAAAAACCGCTTGACCAGTATCATTTACCGTGGTAGATTTACCCCGGTAGTCGGAAGGCGGCGTCCCGTCGCATCCACTTCGGGAGTCGATCCTCATGCCCACGCCACGCTTCGGCGCCGTCCAGTTGCGGATCATGCGGCTGCTCTGGCAGCATCAGCGGCTCACCGCCCGCGACATCACCGACGCGCTCAGTGACAAATCGCCCATCGCCCACAGCACCGTGCAGACGCTCCTCCGCAAGCTCGAAGCCAAGGGAGCGGTCGGGCACGAGCAGGACGGGCGAACCTTCATCTTTTTCCCTCTGGTCAAGCATGAACCGGTCCGCCGCTCGGCCGTGCGCGAGCTGATCGACCGTGTCTTCGACGGCTCGCCGGTGGGACTGGTCGCCTGCCTGCTGCGCCAGGAGCGGCTCAGCAAGGCGGAGTTGGGCGAGATTCGCGAACTGATCGAGCGCGAGGGAAAGGGAGGTGCGGCATGACACCGGGAACCGCGACCACCTGCCAGGCCCATGCGATCATCGCGGCGGCAACCGCGCCGTGGATGCCTGATCTGTCCGATGACGCCGGGCGACTGGTGGTGCTGGGGGCGAATCTCCTGCTGCAGTCGAGCGTGCTGCTGGGCGCGGGGCTGCTGCTGGCTCACTGGGCGAGGCGGCATTCGGCGGCGACGTCCGCGGCCGTGCTGCGGGCGACGCTGGCCGCGGTGATGCTCTGCCCGCTCGCGTCGTGGGTCTTGCGCGAGGCCGGGGTGGCCGCGACGATCGTACGCTTACCGCGGGGGGAGCGGATGATGCCCGCGGCACCGGAGAGCCATAATGGCGACCTTGCATTCGCTGAATCGGGAGGTGTTTCGGCCGGAGGACCGTACGCCGTGCCACCCCCACTCGACGAGCGCCCCTCCGACAGCACAGGGTTCGCGGATGCGTCATCGCTCGATATGTTCGAAGCTGATCCGCGGCAGGAGCATGACGCCCCGGGCGTGGACACAGCGGGAACCGACTCCATCCACCGGCCAGACGCCGGCGCCCCACCGCTTGCCGATACCAGACTTGATCCAGGTGCCACGGGCGACTCGCCCGCCGCATCACACATCGGAGCATCGCCCGCCCCATCG
>CAYVVX010000155.1:0-5749 GCA_964455315.1 uncultured Planctomycetales bacterium
GATGACAACCGCCAGCAGCGGCTCGATCATGAGGCATATCTCCCGGTTGAGGGGCCGCGTGAAGGATAACGCACCGGTGCGCATGGCGACAAGTGCGGGGCGGTGTGGTTTCCATCGGACCGGCGGCGCGGTATCAATTCGGCTCCGATCGATGTCATGACCTGGCGGCCACAGTGTTGGGTGTGCGGATGCGCGGTACCTGGACGACCTTTGTGGGGATCACCTGCCTGGCGGGGCTGGTGCATGCGGCGGCGCTGGCGGGGGTGTGGAAGCTGCGCGGGGAGGTGACCGCGTATGCCTTCGCGTCACCGGACGCGGCGGAGTACGTCGCGCTGGCCAGGGGTCTGGCGGGCGAAGGGGCTTTCGTGCCGGTCGACGCCGACGGGCACGTGACCGGGGACGCGGACACCTGGCGCACGCCGGGCTTTCCGTTGGCGCTGGCCCCGGTGGTCGCGGTGTTCGGCGGCAGCGAATTCGCCCTGGTGCTGTACCAGCAGGTGCTGGCGGTGCTGACCGTGCCGGCCTTCTGGCTGTGCGTGCGGCGGTATGCGCCGCCGCGATGGGCGCTGGCGGCCACGCTGCTCTGGGCCCTCGATCCCTTCCGCGTGTACTACAGCCTGTGGATCATGGCCGAGACGCTGTTCACGCTGATGCTGCTGGCCGGCGCGGGGTGCTGGCTGGCGGCGGGGAAGGATGGCTGGACGCCCCGGCGGGCGCTGCTGATCGGGCTGCTGGCCGGGGCGATGGTGCTGGTCCGGCCGATCGGGCTGCCGCTGCCGGTGCTGGCGGTGCTGGGGCTGGCGGTGATCGGGTGGCGTCTGGAACGGTGGGGCGGCTGGCGGTATCCGCTGGCGGCGATGATCGGGGCCGTGCTGGTGATCATGCCGTGGATGATCCGCAACCAGGCGGTGAGCGGGCACTTCGCGTTGAGTCACCAGGCGGGGGCGAGCGTCGCGTATCACAAGGCCGTGGACGTGCTGCTGTGGTCGCGCGGGCAGAGCGAGCTGCGCTTCGACCCGGCGAGCCAGGCGCGGATGCGCGAGGAGTTTATCGACAGCCGGCTGCAGCAGCGCTGGACCGAGCGGTACGGGGAGCCGGACGCGCGGCAGCGCGAGGATCTCACCTGGCGGCGGCTGAACTACGGGGCGTCGCGGGCCATCGATCCGTTCCAGGCGTCGTCGCTGCTGGCGGAGATCGGCGTGGAGGTGCTGCGGGAGCGCTGGCCTTCGACGCTGGGCTGCTTCCTGGTGCAGGGCGGGGCGATGCTCGCATTTCCGCTGGGGCTGGTGATCGCGCCGCCAGCCGGCGAGGGAGCGGCGCCGCTGTCCACGCTGCTTGGTTCGCTGGGGTCGGGAATGCGCACCGGCGTGGCGATCGGGCTGGGCGGGGCGTACGGCCTGCTGGCGCTGGCGGCGGTGGCGGGCCTGGCGCGGGAGGTGATTCGCCGGCGGTGGGTGCCGGCGATGCTCGCATTCTGGCCGGCGGCGGCGATGTGGGCGCTGACGCTGCCTTTTGAGGATCCGCGATTCCGGCTGCCGCTGGTGCCGTTGATGTGGCTGATGGCGCTGCCGCGCATCCGGGTTCCAGGGGAGGAGGTCGCGGCCGTGAGTACGGGCGACAGGGAGGCGGACCTTCCGGATTCACCCTTCGTACGACCGGGCTGGCCTTTTGATCACTGAGTATCGAGCCGCCGGTCAGGAACCGGAAGCAGGCGATCGGAGGAGCTCCTCGACGTGGGCGATGGTGCACTCGGCGAGGGCCTGCAGGTCGTAGCCGCCTTCCAGGACGGTGACCAGGCGCCCGCCGCAGACCTCGTCCGCGAGCCGCATTACCTCGCGGGTCATCCAGGCGAACGCATCGGTGGACAGGTCGATCTGGGCCAGGGGGTCGTCGGCGTGGGCGTCGAAGCCGGTGGACACCAGCAGGAAGTCGGGGCTGAAGTTACGGATGGCCGGGAGGATGACCAGGTCGAAG
Organism: uncultured Planctomycetales bacterium; assembly: GCA_964455315.1. GTDB lineage: Bacteria > Planctomycetota > Phycisphaerae > UBA1845 > PWPN01 > CAYVVX01. Next base: position 1,975 of record CAYVVX010000155.1, read on the forward strand.
GCCTTGCGGTAATCGGCATCATCGGCGCCGGGCATCATGGGCACGTTGAGAGTGGCGCCGACGCCGGCCTCGGTGCCCTTTTCCCACTGGTGGCCGGTGCCGGGGAAGAGCGTGGACGGATGCTGGTGGATGCTGACGAAGAGCACGCTGGGATCGGGCTCGAAGTGATGCTGGGTGCCGTTGCCGTGATGCACGTCCCAGTCCAGGATGGCGACGCGATCCAGCTTGTGATGATGGCGCAGGTGTTCGGCGGCGACGGCGATGTTGTTGAAGAAGCAGAAGCCCATGGCCACGCGGCGCTCGGCGTGATGTCCCGGGGGGCGGACAGCGCAGAAGGCGTTGCGGAGGTTGCCGGCGAGAACCTCGTCGACAGCGCGGAGGACGCCGCCGGCGGCGAGCAGGGCGATGTCGTAGCTGTCCGGGCAGATGGGGCACTCGGGGGTGTCGATGTAATCGGCGTCGCGGCGGCAGGCGTCGCGGAAGCGCTCGATGTAGCGCGGCTCGTGGACGCGGGCGATGGAGTTCAACTCCGCGGCACGGGCTTCGACGGGCGTGAGTCGGCTGATCAGCCCGCTTTCGGCAAGCGCCTCGCGGATCGCCCGCAACCTGGCCGGACGCTCGGGATGGTGCGGGCCGACGTCATGGGCGATGTAGCGTTCGGAGAAGACCAGGCCGGTTCGCGACATGACGACATTATATGCCGAAGGTCGATGATGTCGCCAGCGAAGAGGCTGCGCGGGTTGGCCGGCCGGACCAGCGGTCGCCATCATGCCGAGCCGCGGCGGCGGGCCGCGGGGCTCAGGTGCTGACCGGGCGGACCTCGATCGCCCGCGAGCCCTTGGCGGTCTGCTCGAGGGTGTACTCGACGGCCTGCCCTTCCTCCAGCACCCGGAAGCCCTCGGCCTGGATGGCCTGGTGATGGACGAAGACGTCGCCGCCGCCCTCGTCGGGCTGGATGAAGCCGAACCCCTTCTTCTTGTCGAACCACTTGACCTTGCCGGTCGCCATGGTCACTTCCTTTCAGAAGTGGGCCTCCGTTCCCGTCGAAGCCTGCCGCCCCCTTGGCGGCTGATGCCCGACGGGTCCGGCGGCGGGTCGTGAGCGCTTCCGCCGGAGTACCCGCTCGCGGCGGAGATGGGAGATCATGTATCAGCAGCCGGGTCGCCGTTCCTTGCGGCGGCACGGGCCGTGAAGCGTCGCCTCGCGGGCGCGCGGATCAGCGCGCCGACGCGGAGGCCTTGCCGTTCCACTCCCGGAGCTGTTTCTCGATGTCCTCCGGCTTGTAGTTGCCGGGTTTGGGTTCGTCCTGGTTCGCCTCCAGCTCCGCGATGGTCGGCGTGCGGCTGGGCACGCCGCCTTCGGGCACCTCGCCATGGGCCACCCAGACCAGGGCGTTGAGGGTCAGCCTGCGGAAATCATCGTGGCCCCAGTTCCAGTGGAAGTGCCCGCCGGTGGTGCCGAAGCCGCGCCCGCCGTCGGGCCGCTCGGCGACCCAGGCGAGGTGCTGGGGCTTGCCCTTCTCGGCGCGGACGTGGGGGTTGCCGCTGTGCGGACCGTCGGGGCGGTCGAGGGTGCTCTCCGGCGGGATGGCCGTGAGCACGGGGGTGACCCCCTTCATGTTCTCGCGGAAGCGCATGTGGTAGTACCACTCGTCGTCGATGGTGAAGGGTTTGACGCCGCGGGTGACGGGGTGTTCAGGGATTTTGTCGAAGGTGGCGGTCCAGTGCGGGTTGACCGACCAGTGGGTCTCGAAGTAGCCGCCGATCCAGTCCAGGAAGCGGTTGCCGGCGTCGCCCTTGGGCACCTCCACGCCGTAGTGGATGCAGGCGATGCCGACACCCTTCTTCGCTAGGGCATCCACCTCCTTGAGGTGGGGATTGACCATATGGCCGTCGCCGCCGTCGCAGTACATGGCGATGGCGTCGGCGTTGTCGAAGGCGGTGGGATCGGCCGGCCAGCCGTCCTTGTAAACGGTAGCGAAGATGTTCTTCATGCCCTGGTTGAGGTCTTTGGCCAGCAGCATGCAGCCGGCGTTGTGCTCGTGGGCGTTGTAGCCGTGGCTGGCCTTGCCGGCGACGAGGACGATCTTCTTCATGCCTTCCATGGGCAACCGCTTCAGGCGGATGTTGCGGAACTCGACCTTCATGGGCGGGCCGGCGTGGAGCTGCAAGGCCAGCAGCCCGGAGCGGCGGCGCATCTCCTTGTCTTCATCGACAACATCCACCATGACCTGGCCGTTGATGGTGTGAACGAATCGATAGCCCCTGGCGAGGATGTGGTAGCTGTTCCAGTCCCCCTTCCTGACCTTGGCACCCAATGCGTCCTTGTCGCCGACGTGGCCGACGACCTTGGGCTTGTGGTCGTCGCCGATGACGGTCTGTTCACCGCGGGCGGCGAGGATTCCGCGATAGCGCTCGCCGTAGAGGGCCCCGGACCAGGTGTCGCCGGCTTCGAGGTCGGCCTGGTAGCCGCCGATGATCCAGTCTTTCTCGCCCTTGTCGCGGGGCTCGAAGCTGCGGTACTGGATGCCGCTGTTGTGGCCGGTGATGCGGTATTCGCAGGTCAGCTCGAAGTCGTCGAGCTCGCCCTGCCGCCAGATGATGAAAGTGTTGTAGCTGGTGGGGTTGTCGGTGGTGGTCTGCCCGGTGATGGCGCCCTCCTCGACCTTCCAGAACCGCGGATCGCCGTCCCAGCCGTCAAGGGTCTTGCCGTCGAAGATGGGCTTGAAACCGTCGTCGGCGGCGAGCGCCGGGGAGTGCAGGCCCGCGAAGGTGAGAAGTGCCGCTGCCACGATCAGTGTTGTCGTCATCCTGGATGTCATGTGCCGAACCCTCGCTGTTCTGAGAATCGCTCCGGCCGGATCGCCGGACTGCATGAACGGATTAAAGGTTTCTGATTCTATCGGAGGTGTGGCCGGACCGCAAAGCGGGACAGGGGGCGTCCCGGTCAGGTGGCCCGGCGGCAGGTCTTGTATCCGCTCACGGCCTGCATGAGGCCTTTCATGTAGCCGGCGGCGTAGAGGCGTCCGAGCATCTCGTAGCCGGGGGTTTCGTTGGATTCCCCGGCCATGGAGGGCGCGTGGTCGGGGCGGATGGTGCCGGTGTAGCCGATGTCGTGATAGGCGCGCATGGCTTCGACCATGTCGATGTCGCCGTTGTCGTGGAAGGTTTCGCGGAAGTTCCGGGCGGTCCCGACGACGTTGCGGAAGTGGGCGAAATGGATGTGCTGCCCCAGGCGGCGGATGCCCTCGACGGGGTTTTCGCCGGCGGGGGCCAGGCTGCCCTGGCAGTAGCAGAGCCCGTTGACCCGGCTGGGCACCAGGTCGACGACCCGCTGCATGGCGTCGTGGCTGATGATGATGCGCGGCTGGCCGCAGAGCTCGGGCAGGGGCGGGTCGTCGGGGTGGAGGGCCAGCTTGATGCCGCACTGCTCGGCGACGGGTACGACCTCTTCGAGGAAGAAGCGGAGATTGTTCCACAGGTCCTCGGCGGAGATGGGCGGGTGCTGGCCTGCCTCCGCGTCGGTGTGGTTGACGCCGATGTCTTCCAGATGGAAGGCGGTGACCCTGGCGCCGCCGCGCTCGGGCGCGTCGCGGCTGGTGCGCTGCCAGTCCTCGTCGGGCATCCAGTTGTAGCAGAGCACCTCCATCGACGCCTCGGCCATGTTGCGGATGAGGGTCTTGAAGTCATCGAGCTGATCGTCGCGGCCGGGGAGATTGCGAACCAGCTTGAGGTGGGGCACCTTGCGCTCGACGTGGGTGAGGCGCATGCCGAAG
>CAYVVX010000155.1:5759-9430 GCA_964455315.1 uncultured Planctomycetales bacterium
TTCGATGCGTTGCTTGAGCCGCAACAGCTCGGCGAGATCGAGACCGGGATAGATGGTGACGATGTCGGTGACGCCGACCTGGGCGGCGAGGGCCAGGTTGCGGTCGGACATGGGGGTGACGATCATGGACAGGCGCATGCGGGAACTCCTCGACTTGGTCCGCTCAGAACCTGGCGGGCTTCACCTGGCCACGGAACCCTTGCCGACCGGCCAGGGGTATTCCAACTGCCCCGCGCCGGGGTCGGCGGGCCCCGGGGGGAGGGTTTTCTGCCAGGCGAGCACCCTGGCGGCGAGCCGTTCAGCGATGTCCTTCTCGCGGTCGGCGAGATTGTTGAGCTGGGTGGGATCGCGGGGGATATCGTACAACTCGACTCGCCCACCGTCGGGGTTCATGAGCAGCTTCCAGTCGCCCTCGCGGATGGCCAGGATGGGGCTGTGGTGGAAGGGCTCGCCGAAGATGCGGAAGCGCCACTCCCACATGAGCGGTGTCGAGCGCGGGCGCGACTGGCCCAGCAGGATGTCGGCGATGTCCTCGCCGTCCAGGGTGTGATCCGAGGGCGGCTTGATGCCGGTCAGCCGGCAAAGCGTGGGCAGGAAATCGACGCCGGCGACCACGGAGGTGCTGTCCACCCGCCCGGCGGGGACGTGGCCGGGCCAGCGGACGAGAAACGGCTCGCGGATGCCGCCCTCGTAGAGGCTGCGTTTGCGCCCGCGGAAGGGGCCGGCCGAGCCCACTCCGCTGTGGCCGGCGTTGCCGACGTGGATATCCTCGGGCCCGTTGTCGCTGGAGAAGAGGACCAGCGTGTTGTCGGCGATGCCGAGCTTGTCGAGTTCGTCGAGGAGCCGGCCGATCTGCTGGTCGAGGTCGTTGACCGATGCGTAATAGATGGTCTCCGCGCTCTTGTGGGGCACACCTCGCGGGTTGAACCGCTCGAAGGGCTTCATCTGCTCATCGGTGGGGTTGAGGGTGGCATGGGGGATGAGCGTCCAGAGGTTCACGTAGAAGGGACCGTCGCGGTTGGCGCGGATGAAGCGGATAGTCTCATCGACGAACGCCGTGGTGGACCTGGGCCAGAAAGTGGCCGAGGGCTCGGTCCAACCGGGATCAGCACAGATCATGGCCCGGACGTCGTCGAAGCCGTATTCGGTCGGCAGGGGGGCGCCGTCGCCGGCGCCGAGATGCCACTTGCCGAAATGGGCGGTGGCGTAGCCGGCTGTTTTCAGCAGGGCGGCGATGTTGGGTACCTTGGGGTCGAGCCAGTTGGACATGCCGCGGCGGGCGTTGAGATCGTGCTCGGCGTAGTGGCCGTGGATGCGGTGGCGGGCGGGGTACTGGCCGGTCATGAACGCACAGCGGCTGGGCGAACAGACTGAGGCGTTCACGTAGAACTGGGTGAACAGGGTGCCTTGGACGGCGAGCCGGTCGAGACCGGGGGTCTTGAGGCGCGGGTGCCCGTAGCAGCTCAGGTCGCCCCAGCCGAGGTCGTCGGCGAGGATGAAGATGATGTTGGGTTTGGCGGCCGGCTTGTCCTCGGCGCGGGCGGCGGTGGCGGGAAACAGGAGAGCGGCGAGGATGAGAAGCCGGATCGGTTTCATGGCGTGGCCTCACGGACGGGTTGAGGGCGATGGATCGCGCGAATCCGCGGCATCGACGGATGCCCGGCACGCAGGCAGGATAGCGTGCGGGGCCGGGCACGCAACCCGAGGGCGATTTGACGGAGCAACGCGATGAGGGGTAGCCTGCGCGCTGAGACCCTTGTCCGGGATTCCAGTGCGGAGGCTGTTCATGCGATCCAGCGGCACTTGCAGGCAGATGGTGGGGGCGGCGGTACTGTGTGCCGTGGTGTGGAGCACAACCGCACGGGCGGATGACGGCGTGGTGCCTCCTTTTGTGCTGGTGCGCGGCGGCGAGCCGGCGGCGACGGTGGTGTACGCGGGCGAGGAGGCTTCGCTGAAGGCGGCGGTGCAGGATCTGGCCGACTACGTCGAGCGAATCAGCGGGGCGAAGCTGCGGGTCATCGAAGGAGTCGACGATACGCCGGGACCGACGCTGCACCTGGGCGAAACGGCGTTGTTCGGCAGGCTGGGCGATGCGATGAAGAAGGTCAAGGTCGACGGCTTCGCGATGAAGCGGGTCGGCGAGGACCTGGTCATCGTGGGGGCGATCCCCCAGGGCACCGCCAACGGCATCACCACGCTGCTGCAGGATCAGTTCGGCGTGCGCTGGTACTACGGCGGGCCGCTGTGGGAAGTGGTGCCCAGGCGGTCGACGCTGGCCATCGGCGTCACGTCGAACACGGGCGATGTCCGCGTAGAGAATCCCGCCTTCCTGGGACGCCACCTGTACAGCGGGAACGGCGGGGCGGCGTTTCAGCGGCGGGTCCGGCTCACGTTGAACGGGGTCAAGCTGCCTTACGTGGGCACCAGCCATGACCTGGTGAAGATCATCAACCCGAAGAAGTTCGGCGACCATCCCGAGTACTTCGCCTACTGGGACGGGCGGCATCATGTCGAGCATGACGTGCAGCCCTGCCTGACCCATCCGGACATGCCCGGGATCTTCCTGGACTATGTCCGCGAAGGGAACAGCGGGTTCGGGGTCAACGACAACCAGACCGCCTGCCGCTGCGAGCGGTGCATGAAGGTGGACGGCGACGCCGAGCCGTACATGGGCATGACCAACATCTCGGAAAGCTTCTTCCAGTTGCTGGCCAGGGTGGCCAAGGAGGCGAAGGTTGTCCGCCCGGAGATGCGGCTGGGCGCGTTCGCCTACCAGTTGACCAATGCCCCGCCGAAGTCGGTCGATTTCATCGGCGATAACGTGGACATCGTGCTCTGCCAGGACACCGCGCTGAACTTCGACGCCGCGCACAAGGCCATGGATCAGCGCATGGCCGAGGAGTGGGTGAAGAAGTGCGGCTACGTGCGCTTCTACGACTACATCGGGTTGAGCTACTGGACGCCGCGCTACTTTCCGCACATCTTGGCCGACCAGATCAGACATATCGCGAAGATCGGCGTAGCGGGCTACGGGACCCATTCGGGCACCATGATCGACTCATCGATGCCCATGTACTACCTGCTGGCGCAGATGCTGTGGGACGCCGATCTGGACGCCGACGCGGTCATCGACGAGATGCTGACCGATCTGTACGGGGAGGCCAGGGCTCCCATCGCCGCGTTCTACGATCACTGGGAGGACTGCTGGGAACGGCAGACGAATCTGCGCTGGCTGTACGGCATCGACAACTTCCGGGGAGAAATGGCCCTGTACACCCCGGCGGATTTCGAGAAGGGCAAGGCGCTCCTGGAGGAGGCCGCCACGGCCGCGAAGGATGAGATCGTCCGGCAGCGTATCGCGTTCCTGCAGGAGCGGTACGCGTTTACCTACGAGAGTGCCCAGGCGTTTTACACCTCCATGACGGCGATCCGCTGGGAGCCGACCGACGATGCCGAGGACGCGATCACGCTCTCGAACCGCGTGGTCGACGCCTGGGAGCGCTGGGCGAAGCGACTGCCGCAGACGACGCCGCTGGACGGCACATCGGTTTTTCCGTGGCTGGGCAAGCCGGAGCGGTGCAGGATCTGGTCACTCAAGCAGCAGATGCGCGACGGGGTGATCGCTCCGCTGGTGCGCTGGGTGTGCGCCAACAAGGGCAGAATCGCGCCGG
>CAYVVX010000156.1:0-9384 GCA_964455315.1 uncultured Planctomycetales bacterium
GTGTCCTACGCCGTGCCCCACGATCCGCGCGATCCGACCGGGCGTTTCGCGACCATGTACGATCCCGCCCGCATCCCGCTGCCGGGCAACTTCCTCCCGACCCCGAAGTTCGATCCGGGCACAATGGGCATCCGCGACGAAAAACTGCTGCCCGTGCCGCGGCCCGAGGACCAGCTCCGCCGCGAGATCGCCGCCTACTACGGGCTGATCAGCCAGATGGACGAGCAGATCGGGCGGATCCTGGACGGGCTGCGGACCAGCGGACTGGAGGAGAACACCATCGTGATCTTCGCCGGCGACCAGGGGCTCGCTCTCGGCGCCCACGGTTTCCTGGGCAAGCAGACCCTCTACGACGAAGGCGTGCGCGAGCCGCTGCTCATCCGCCACCCGCAGCTCAAGCCCGCCGGCGAGGTTCGCGACGCGCTGGTCTACCTGCTGGACCTGATGCCCACGGTGTGCGAGTGGACCGGCGCGGAGCTTCCCGACGGCGTCGAGGGCAGGAGCCTCGCCAAGGTGTACACCGGGCAGGAGAAGCAGGTGCGCGACGCCGTCTTCGGACACTACAACGAGCGCGACGAGCCGCTTTTCCGCATGGTCCGCACGGATACCCACAAGCTGATCCGCTACAACAAGCTGCAACGGGTCGAACTGTTCGACCTGCGCAGCGATCCGCTGGAAATGAAGGATCTGTCCGACGACCCCGCCCTGGGCGAGGTCCGTCGCGACCTGGAGACCAGGCTCGACGCCTGGCTGCGCGAACGCGGCGACATGGCCGCCCCCGCCGCGGGTGGATGATCGGCCTACTGGCGGCCCACGCCCGCCATCGAACGGGGCGGATCAATCGGCAGCACCTCGACGGCGACCGTGATGGAGTGTTCGCCGCCGCCCAGGATGACGCCGCGCACCGGGCTCACGTCACCGTAATCGCGCCCCCAGGCCACGCAGACGTGGCTCTCGGAGGGGGCGATGTTGTTGGTGGGGTCGATGTCCAGCCAGCCGTGTTCGCCGCAGTACACCTGCACCCAGGCATGAGAGGCGTCGGCGCCGGTCAGGGCCTTCCCGCCGGGCGGCGTTCGCGTGGGCAGGTAGCCGCTGACGTAGCGGGCGGCGAGCCCCATCGAGCGGAGGACGCCGATCATCAGGTGGGCGAAGTCCTGGCAGACCCCGTGGCGCTCGGCCAGCACCTCCTGAAGCGGCGTGGACACCTGGGTGGTGCCGGGGTCGTAGGTGAACTCCTTGTGGATGCGCCGGCTGAGCTCCAGCACCGCCTCCCACAGGGGGCGGCCCGGCGTCAACACCCCGCCCGCGAAGTCGGCCAGCCCGGCGAACAGGGGCACGAACGTCGAGGCAAAGGTGAACTCGTACGCGGCCACCGGCTCGGGCCCGCGGTCGGCGCGCAGCCGGTCGCGGATCGATTCCCACGGCGGCGTCGCGGCGGCGTCCGGCAGCACCGCCGGGCGAACCTCGACCTCGCAGCGGGCGGTGACTTCCATGGACGGGTGCGGCCCGTTCAGGCTGAAGAAGGCCAGGTGGTTGCCGAAGTAGTCCAGTCCTTCGTTGATGGTTTCCGGGTCCGGGGCGATGCCCAGGGCGTACCGCCGGCAGTTCTGCGCGGAGAAGTCGCGCGGGCGGAGATGGACCTGGTTGTGGGACATCGACACCGGGTCGGAGTAGCTGTAGGTGGTACGGTGCGTGCAGCGGTAGATCATGGCTCGCCGCTCCCGCGCGAGGAGGCCAGTTGCCGCGGGGACTCGACGTGGCTGAGGTACCGCCGCGTGATCGAGTTGGCCAGAGCCGGCAGATGATGCCGCAGGTCCGACAGCAGCGCGTGCAACGCCGTCCGGTTGCCCACCTCGTACACCCTGCTGAGCGACTCGGGGTCGGCCAGCCGCACCGCCGACAGCGCCGCCACCATGATCTTCTGTTCCCCGCTGAGCTGGCCGCGGCCATCCTCGCGGGGCATGTGCTGCACGTGCTCGGAGAGGGCGGCGAGCTGGAACCCGACCGCCCGCGGGTAGGTTTCGTCGATGAGCAGCAGCTCGAGCAGGTCGGAGGTCTGCACCCGTGACAGGTAGCGGGCCCGGTAGGTGATGAAGCTGTCGGCGATCCTGAGCAGTCCCTCCAGCAGCGGCGCCTCCTCTTTGACCGGGCTCACCAGCGTGGCCCCGAGCAGATCAACGAGATGCTGGGCCCGCTCGATGCGCCGGCCCATGTCCAGCAGTCGCCAGCCCTGACCGCGGCTCATGTTCTCCATGCTCACCCCGCTGAAGGCGGCCAGGTTGATGATCAGCCCGTCGAGGACGCTGAGGGCCTCGCCGGTGTGGGTGACGGGCGTTCCGCCGGCACCGTGCAGGTGCCGGTCGAGGCGGTTGAGAATCCGCCAGGTGTCCGAGGAAAGACGGTCGCGAACCATGCGGGACAGGCTTCGGGTCCGGCTCAGGATGAATGCCAGGCTCTTGGGCTGGGCTTCATCCATGAGCAGTTCGACCAGGGCCCGCTCGAGATCGTCGAACGACGGCGGGCGATCGGGCCCGGCGATGGCCGCAGACTCCAGGTGCCCCATCACCGCCATGGCCCGCAGGAGCGGCGTCATCTCTGGGGCTCCGCCCTGTTCCGTACCGCTGGTGAGCGCTTCCAGCGCCGTGCGGGCCAGGCGGGCGGTGTTCTCGGCGCGTTCCACGTAGCGGCCCAGCCAGAAGAGGTTGTCGGCGACGCGGCTGGGCAGGTCGATCAGTCCGCGACCGGGCTTGATCGGCCGCCCGTCGACGCGCAGCAGCGTGGTCGCCTCCACCGGCTTGTCGGAGAGCACCCAGGTGTCCTTGCTGCCGCCTCCGCTCTGCATGGAAACCACCGGCGTGCCGGCGTCGGCGGACATGCGGGTCAGCCCGCCGGGCATGGCGATGTAGCCCTCGCTGGCGGCAGTCACGTAAGTGCGCAGGACCATCGGGCGCGGCTGCAGGCCGGTCGTGGACCACGCCGGTACACTGGAGAGCCGGACCCGCTCCTGCCCGACGAAGTCGCCCGGGCGGGCGCGGATGCGATCGGCCAGCCCCGCTTTTTCCCTGCTGCTCAACTGGTCCCCGAACACCGGCGCCCGGCTGCTGCCCGGGAAGGACGGCTTGATGACCAGGTCATCAAGATGTTCGAGGACGTAAGTCAGGGCCGGCTCCTGCCCGCACCACCAGGTGGCGACCGAGGGCATGCGCAGCTCCTCGCCCAGCAGGTGCTGGCACAGGCTGGGCAGGAAGGCCATGATCGCGGACGTCTCGATGACGCCGCTGCCGATGGCGTTGGCCACGGCGACGTGCCCGCGGCGCAGCGCCTGAATGAGCCCGGGGATGCCCAGCGAGGAGTCACCGCGCAGCTCCAGCGGGTCGCAGAAGGCGTCGTCCACGCGGCGCAGGATGACATCCACCGGGTGCAGCCCGCCGAGCGTCTTGAGGAACACGCCGTTGTCGCGGACGGTGAGGTCGCCGCCTTCCACCAGGCTGAAACCCAGGTAGCGGGCCAGGTAGGCGTGCTCGAAGTAGGTCTCGTTGTAGGGACCGGGCGTCAGCAGCACGATGTGGGGATTCTCGCCGTGTCGCGGGGCCAGGCTGCTCATCTGCGACTGGAGCGATCGGAAGAAGCCCGCCAGCCGTTGCACCTGGCATTCCGCGAACACGTTGGGAAAGATCCGCGACAGGATCAGCCGGTTTTCCAGGGCATACCCGGTGCCGGAGGGCGCCTCGGTGCGGTCGGCGATGACCCACCACTGCCCGTCGGGCGAGCGGGCCAGGTCGGCGGCGTACAGGTGCAGGTAGCGGTTGGCGGGCACCGGGACGCCGCGACAGGGGCGCAGGTACTTCTGCGAGCCGAACACCAGCTCCGGCGGAAGCAGCCCCCCGGCGAGCAGCTTCTGCTCGCCGTACAGGTCCGCCCGGGTCAGGTTGAGCAGCGGGCAGCGGTGAACCAGCGCCGCGTCCAGGTTGCTCCACTCGGAGGGTCCGACGAGGAACGGAACCGGGTCCAGCTCCCACGGCCGGTCGGTGCCGCGCGGGTCGGTGTAGACGTTGTAGGTGACGCCGTTCTCGCGGATGTGGCGGGTGGCCTGCTCGCGGCGGTGGTCCAGCTCGCGGAGGCCCAGCCGCTCGACACAGCCCATGTAGCGGCGCCAGTGGAGGCGGAGATGACCCTCCCCGTCGCGCAGCTCATCCCAGGCCCCGGGCAGACCCGCGTAGCCGGGGTCCAGCAGGCCGGATCCAGGCACGATCTCCGCGGGCATCTTCTCGATCTGCGGCCGTCCGACACTCATCCGCGGTTGAACCTCAACTCCGGAGTCCCGGCGGCACTCTGACCTCCCGGCGGGTAACGATTCCCGCCGGCTGCTGACGATTATACGCGATGGGGAATCGATGCCATCATCATGCCACTTATCCCGACGCGACCGCCCGGCGCAGGTCCAGCGTCAGCGGGAAGCGCGGATGGCGCTCCTCCGCGGGAACGGTCATGGTCCCGGGCGTGTGCCCGATGCGGAAGAACCGGGTCACCCGCCGGCTCTCGGCCTCCTGGGCGTTGACCGGGAAGGTTTCGAAGCTGCGCCCGCCGGGATGGGCGACGTGATAGCTGCATCCCCCGATGGATCGGCTGACCCAGGCGTCAAGCACATCGAAGGTCAGCGGGGTATGCACCTGGATGGTGGGATGCAGGCAGGAGGGGGGCTGCCAGGCCCGATAACGCACGCCGGCCACGAACTCGCCGTTGGTGCCGGTGGGATGGAGCGGGATGCGGCGACGGTTGCAGGTGATGAGGTGCCGCGGATCGGTGGCCCCGCGGACCAGCACCTGCATCCGCTCCACCGACGAATCCACGAAACGGCTGGTGCCGCCCGCGCCGGCCTCCTCGCCGAGGACATACCAGGGCTCGATGGCCTGGCGCAGCTCCACCTCGATGCCGCCGTGGACCACCGTGCCGTGAACCGGGAAGCGGAACTCGAAATGCGTGGCGAACCAGTCCGGCTCCAGCGGATAGCCCGCGTCGCGCTGCTCGGCGATGACGTCCTCGAAATCCCGGCGGACAAAGTACGGCAGCATGAAACGGTCGTGCAGCTCGGTACCCCAGCGGACCAGCGGGGCGCGGTAGGGCTGCTTCCAGAACCTCGCGATGAGGCTGCGCAGCAGCAACTGCTGGGTGAGGCTCATCCGTGCGTGCGGGGGCATCTCGAACGCCCGGAATTCCACCAGGCCCTGCCGGCCGGAGCCGCCCTCGGGCGAGTACAGCTTGTCGATGCAGAACTCCGCCCGGTGGATGTTGCCGGTCGTGTCCACCAGCAGGTGGCGAAGGATGCGGTCCACCAGCCAGGGGGCGCAGCCGCCGTGATCGGGAATCTGCTGGAAGGCGATCTCCAGCTCGTAGAGCATGTCCGGGCGGGCTTCCTCGACGCGCGGCGCCTGGCTGGTCGGTCCCACGAACATGCCGCTGAACAGGTAGGACAGCGCGGGATGGTTGTGCCAGTAGCCCAGCAGGCTGCGCAGCAGATCCGGGCGGCGGAGGAAGGGGCTGTCGGATGGTTGCGGCCCGCCGACGACGATGTGGTTACCGCCGCCGGTGCCGGTGTGCCGCCCGTCGAGCATGAACTTCTCGGTGCCCAGCCGGCATTGCCGGGCTTCCTCGTAGAGTATCGTAGTGTTGCGGACCAGATCGTCCCAATGGTGGGCCGGATGGATGTTCACCTCGATCACGCCCGGATCGGGCGTGACCTTGATGTGGTCGATGCGGTGGTCGCGCGGCGGCTCGTAGCCTTCGACCTGCACCGGCAGGGAGAGTGACTCGGCGGTGTCCTCGATGGCGGTGACCAGGTCGAGGTAATCTTCCAGGTAGCGCACCGGGGGCATGAACACATGCAGCCGACCGTCGCGCGGCTCGACGCACAGCGCCGTCCGCACCATCGCCGCCGCCGCCCCCTCGTCGAAGCCGGATTCGTTGTCCTCCGGGCCCCCGGACGGGCGTTCCAGGAGCGCGGGCGTCTGGCTTCGGGAGGCGCCGTCCGTCACGGCCATCTGCCGCGGGCCCGGCCGCGATCTGGGCAACGGTCCGCGCGGCTCCATGGTGTCCCGCTGGTGAACCTCCTCGCGCTCCCCCGGGGCCAGCCAGGGCAGCGAATCCAGCGGCAGTCGCAGGCCCATCGGCGAGTCGCCCGGGAGCAGGTACATCCGCTCGGACCGGAAGCGCCACGCCCCGGAGACCCAGGCACTGTCCTCCTGGAGGTGGCCGCGACGCAGCGGCAGGCAGTAGCCGACCTCCTTGTCGAGCCCCTGCTCGAAGACTTTGGCCAGCCGGTCCCGCTCCTGCGGCTCGGAGAGCCTGGAGTCGAACGGGTCGACGTTGACCGGCAGCCTGCGTTCCTTCCAGAGGTGGTACCAGGCGTCCTCGTGCCCGGGGATGGCGAACTTCGGATCGACGTCCAGCCGCTCCGCCAGGGCGCGGATGAACCGCCCGGCGTGCTTCTCGCTGACCTGGTAATCGGTGGTATCGTCGGCGATGAGCCGCGGGTTGCGCCAGACGGGCTCGCCGTCGCGCCGCCAGTAGCAGGCCAGCGCCCAGCGCGGCAGCGGCTCGCCGGGGTACCACTTGCCCATCCCGAAGTGCAGCAATCCGCCGGGGCCGAATTGCGTCTTCAACCGCCGGATCAGTTCGCCCGCCAGGCGGCGCTTGTGCGGGCCCATCGCGGCGATGTTCCACTCGTCGCCGTCCATGTCGTCGATGGAGACAAAGGTGGGCTCACCGCCCATGCTCAACCGCACGTCGCCGGATTCCAGCTCCCTGTCGATGTCGTGACCCAGGGCCTCGATGCGGACCCACTGCTCCTCGGTATACGGCTTGGTGACCCGCGGATCCTCGTGAATGCGCGTCACCGACATGGTGTGGACGAATTCGGTGCTGGATCTGCCCGCCGAGCCGGTGATGGGGGCGGCGCTGGACGGTTCCGGCGTACAGGCCAGCGGGATGTGCCCCTCACCCGCCATCAGCCCGGAGGTCGGGTCCAGCCCGATCCAGCCGGCGCCGGGAAGGTAGACCTCGGTCCAGGCGTGCAGGTCGGTGAAATCCGCGGTCGGCCCGGCCGGACCGTCGAGCGGCTTGACGTCGGCGACAAGCTGAATGAGATAGCCGGAGACGAACCGCGCGGCCAGTCCCAGGTGGCGCAGCACCTGCACCAGCAGCCAGGCACTGTCCCGGCAGGAGCCGTGGCGCAACGCCAGCGTTTCTTCACAGGGCTGCACGCCGGGTTCGAGGCGGATGACGTAGCTGATCTCCGACTGCAGCCGCTGGTTGAGTTCCACCAGGAAGTCAATAGTGGTGCGAGGGCGGCGATCGATCCCCTCCAGGTAGGCTTTCAGCAGCGGCCCGGGCGGCTCCAGCTTGCGGAACGGGGCGATCTCCTCCGCCAGCCAGTCCTGGTACGTGAAGGGACACTTTTCCGCTGTCGGATCGAGGAAGAAGTCGAACGGGTTGATGACGGTCATCTCGGCCACGAGATTGACGTCGAAGCACAGCTCGCGGGCCGGCTTGGGGAAAACCAGCCTGGCCAGATAGTTGCTTTGGGGATCTTGCTGCCAGTTGAGGAAATGTTCGCCGGGGCTGACCTCCAGGGCGTAACTCAGAATCGGGGTGCGGCAATGGGGTGTGGGCCGGAGCCTGACCACGTGGGGTCCGATCGTCACCGCACGGTCGTACTGATACTTGGTTGTGTGGCGCAGCGCCACCCGGATGGGCATAAACCCTGTTTCTCCAATGGTGAGAGCTTTAGGCGGTACGATTGTCGTCGAAAGTGGATGCTGATTCAATGTGGCTGCGATTCAGCCGATGCCGATACAGGCTGGAAGGGCACGACCGTACGCGGCAGTGTGGATGGGGCGCCCCCTGTGCTGGGGCGAGCGATTCGGGAACCTGCCACCTCCGAATTGAAAGCGACGCCCTTGCACGGACACCTGTGAATTCGCTAGCATCGAGGATGGATTTCAATGCGGCAGTCCCCCGGGCGGGAATGCAATACCACAGATGGAGAGCGTCGATGCGAAATGTTAAACGTCTGCTGTTTCTGGGTCTGCTGACCCCCGTGATCCTGGGTCTCCAGTGCCTGGACCCGGGGACCGACCCGACCGAACCGCCGGCCGAGGGCAAAGCCAGGTTGACCATCCGGTTGAATGCACCGTCGGATCCCGCCGCCGGGCAGCGGGTCGTGGGGCTGATCAACGCCGGGGCCATCGCCCGCGGCGAGGTCGGTGCCGCCGCCTTGTCCTGCCAGTACGACGGGGCGGGCGAGACCGAGTGCTTCTACGATTTCGACGAGGGTACCCAGGTGACCCTGGTGGCCGTGGAGAACGAGGGCTTCGTCGCCCCGGGTCCGGTGCCGCCGCTGAACACCGTACCGGTCGAGTTCGTCGAGTGGCGCGGCGATGTCAGCGCGAGCGAGGAAACCGGCCAGCCGGGCGTCATCGCCTTCACGCTGGATGCCGATCGGGCCGTCGAGGCGTTCTTCCGCAGCATGACCCGGATCGACGTCCGCCTCAACGGCGCCGCCAACATCACGTCACAGGCCGATACCCAGATGCTGACCCTGCCGCCGCGGTCGCTCCCGGGCGGAACCTCCAACTCCTACACCGGCGATGGCAGTGAGGCGGCGCTGTACGCCTACCTGAACTCGGCGTCGGAGTGGCGGGTCACGGTCCTGGACGACGCCGACCTGGACACCGGCTGCGAAGAGGGCCAGTCCTGCTGGATCTTCCAGAACTGGACCGATGACTGCGCCGGTTCCGGCAAGACCTGCATCTTCGATGTCGGCACCGACAGCGGCGCGACTGCGGTGCTCGAAGATACCGCCCCCTGAGTACGGCTCAGGCGGGTTCGAAACCCGGCAGACCGGGACACCTCAGCGCAATAAAAAAAGCCCACGGGTCGCAGGACCCGTGGGCTTTGTCATTATTGGAGCGATCAGGATGCGAACCGATTCGCGGTGACTACCAGGCGAAGTGCGAGAATGCCTTGTTCGCGTCGGCCATGCGGTGCACGTTCTCGCGGGTGGTCATGGCCGTGCCCTCGCGCCGGGAGGCGTCGATGAGCTCCTGGGCCAGACCCTCGCAGGTGGCCCGGCCCTTGCGGCCGCGGGTCGCCTCGAGAATCCAGCGGATGGCCAGCGACTGCTGCCGGCGACGATTGACCTGGATGGGCACCTGGTAGTTGGAGCCGCCCACGCGCTTGCTGCGGACCTCGATGTTGGGCTTGACGTTGCTGACCGCGGCCTCGAAGACCTCGATCGGCTTGGCGTCCTTGACCTTCTTGCTGATGATGTCCATGGCGTCGTAGAAGACGCGGGTGGCGACGGACTTCTTCCCGTCGTACATCAGG
>CAYVVX010000157.1:0-9339 GCA_964455315.1 uncultured Planctomycetales bacterium
GGGGTGGCCGTCCCCATCAGCGGCATGAGCGACCTGCAGGAGTACGTGGGCAATCACGGTGTCGATCACCACTGCGACTGCATGTTCATGCCCAACGCGTTCGCCTGGCCGTGGGGACGGATCGCCGCGCTGGTGGCTCCGCGGCCGGTGCTGTTCATCAACAGCGACCAGGACGGCCTGTTTCCCCTGGACGGCAACCAGCGCGTCATCGGCGGGCTCGAGCGGATCTATGGTCTTCTCGGCGCGGGCGACCTGGTGGACGCGGTGGTCAGCGTCGGCGGGCACGCGTACCGGCAGGACATCCGCCAGGCGACCTACCGGTTCATCAACACGCACCTCAAGAACGACCCGGCCCTGGTGACCGACAGCGAGCAGGATCTGTACACCGAGGAAGACGACACCCGGACGTACCCCATCGATCCGAAGGATCTCTGCGTCTTTCCAGACGGCAGGGGCAGACCCACCGATGCGATCAATGGTGTCATCGATGAGCAATTCGTGCCCGTGGCGAAAGTCGATCCGCCTCCGGCGGGTGGATTCGATCCGTGGAAGCAACGGCTGCTGACCGAACTGCGGCGGGTGACGTTCCGGTCCCTGCCGGAGCGCGTGCCGGCCGGGAGGAAGCTGCGGGATGTCTCTCGCGGGCGGATCGCGCTCGGCTCCGAGGAAGGCATCGAGTTCCGCCTGTTGACGTCGCTCGAGGACCGCCCCGCGCCGCGACGGATCGTGCTGCTGGTCAGCCTCGATGCGGCGGCGGATCCCGACCGGCCGCCCAACTGGCTGCGCGGAGCGCTCACCGCGGACGACGTGGTCGCGGTATGCCTGCCGCGCGGCGTGGGCGACACGCGCTGGAACACGCAGTCGCCGCCGAATCGCATCGAGCGCGAGTGCGCCCTGCTGGGCCGGACGGTGGACACCGGCCGGGTGTGGGACGTGATCGCGGCGGCACGCTACCTGGCTGAGCAGCGGCCCGACGTAAAGGTGGAGGTGGCCGGTGAGCAGGCGGCGGGCGTGGTCGCGGCGTACGCGGCTCTCCTGGAACCGACCATCACCGGAGTGACCGTTCAGGATCCGCCGGCCGGCCACATGGACCCCGCCACAGCGCAGTTTCTCAACGTGCTTCGGGTCTGCGACATTCCGGACGCGCTGGGCATGCTCGCGCCGCGGCGGTTGGCGATCATCGGCGGGCCGGCCGAACCGGCTGCGAAGGTCCAGGCGATCTACAAGGCCGCGGGGGCCTCGGACGCACTGACGCTGGATTGAACCGGCTCCCGTGGAGGGAGCGGTCACACATCACGCGGAGGCCTGGGGCATGAGACACGTCGTCGCGACAACCGTGCTGGTGATGACATGGGGAACGGCCGGAGCCGCCTGGGGCCAGGCGTCAGCGCTGCCATCCATCGTGTTCCCGCAGGAATACCAGGCGGAACGGGCCTCCAGCCGCAATCCCACCGGGGCCAATCACGACAGCCGGTCGATCCCCGCGGGCGGCACCGTCACCCTCGCTTCGCTCGAAGGACCCGGGATCATCCGCCACTGCTGGTTCACGCTGCGCGGCGACGATCCGAAATACCTGTCCAACGTCATCCTGCGGATGCGGTGGGACGGTGCCGCCGAGCCGGCGGTGGAGTCTCCCTGGGGGCCTTTCTTCGCGCTGGGGCATGACGAGTGCGCGGACGTGGTCAGCGAGCCGATCGTGGTGATGGCGGGCAAGGCGGAGTACATCAAATACCCGCCGGGGCTGGCGGCCTTCAACTGCTACTTCCCTATGCCCTTCAGGCGCCGGGCAGAGATCACCGTCACCAACACCGGCGATCAGGAACTGAGCGCTTTCTTCTTCCACATCGACTACCAGAAACACGCCTCGCTGCCGGAGTCGGTCCACTACTTCCACGCCCGCTACCGGAAGGAACACACGCAGGCGGGCAGGGAGCCGGACGACATGAACGTGACCGGTGCGAACAACTACGTCATCCTCGAAACGACCGGGCAGGGCCACTACGTCGGCTGCACCCTCCACGTCGAGGCTCACAAGGATGAGGCCGGCAAGTGGTACGAGGGAGACGACATGATCATCGTGGATGGCCAGCCGCTGGCGGAAGCCATCCTCGGGACCGGCAGCGAGGACTACTTCGGCCTGGCCTGGGGGGTGCGGAGATGGTTCCAGTCTCCTGACTTCGGAACCTCCTACCATCGCTGGCACGATGACGAGCCGGAGATGGCCCACTATGGCAGGTTCTCGCTGTATCGCTTCCACCTGCGCGACCCGATTCCCTTCCGGCGATCCATCCGCGTCACCATCGAGCATGGCCATAACAACGATGCGGCCAATCGCTATGCTTCGGTGGCGTACTGGTACGGCACGACGCCGTGACGGCGGCGGGTTTCGGGTCCGAGCCCAGGGGAGGTCTTCTCATGCGAGGAAAGCCGCACATGGGCGGCCGGGTTCCTGGATGGATGCTGGTCAGCGTGCTGGGCGTGGCGTCGGGCTGCGCTTTCGCCGCCCCGCCGGCACCGGGTCGGGAAGTGTTGACTCCGCCGGCTTCGGCGGCTCTGGTGGCGGACGTGAGCACGACCCGGGATGCCCGGAACGACTTGCTGGAAGGGTTCACCCTCAGCCCGCACTGGGGCGAGCGGACCCAGGAATTCACCACGCCGGAAGGCGTGCGCGTACATATCAACGCGCCCTCGGCAGCAGACTTCGACCCCCGACGCCCGACCTGCCTGGCGCTCTACGCCCTGCCCAACGGCAACACCATCGAGTGGACCATCGGGCGGGCCAAAGCCGAGGGGCTCGACTGGCACTACTACATCCAGCACATCGGCGCCCAGACCCGGCGGCTGCGCGAGGTCATGACCGACCGCAACCTGATCGTGGCGTACCTGGAGACGAACCTGAAGAGCTGGCCGGCCTGGCGAAGCAAACATGCGGACAACGGTAAGCTGATCCTGGCGCTGGTGGAGGAGATTCGGCGGCGGATCGGCATCGCGGACATGGGGCTGGCGCTGTCCTGTCACAGCGGCGGGGGCAGCTTCATCTGGGGCTACCTCAACGCGGTCGAGCGCATTCCGGATGAGGTCGAGCGGATCATCTTCCTGGATGCCAACTACTCGTTCAGCGTGGAGGACGGTCACGACCGCAAGCTGCTCGCCTGGCTGGGTGTGGATTCGACCGGCGGTGAGGCACCGGCGACATCGACGGCACCTGCGCCCAGCCCGGCGCTCTCGACGCGCCCAAACGATCACTGCCTGGTGGTCATCGCGTATGACGATCGCGAGATCACCTTCGAGGGCAAGAAGGTGGTCTCGCCCACCGGCGGCACCTGGCGGGCCACGCATCGGATGCTGGACAGCTTTGCCGGCAGGCTCACCCTGGATGAAACACGTGATGGCGATCTCATCCGTCGCCGCGGGCTCAATGGCCGGGTGGACATCATCCTGCACACCAACCCCGCCAACAAGATCCTGCACACCGTGCTGGTCGGCGACATGAGCGGATTCATCCACGCGATGACCACCGGCGGCGCGTATGACAACAAGGCCGGCACCTTCGGCAGCGCGGCGGCGTACGAGAAGTGGATTCAGCCTGATTGAGTCAAGCGTGCCGACGGATCACGCCAGCAGCTTCTGCACCACGTTGCCGAACACGTCGGTGAGCCGGAACTCGCGGCCCTGGAAGCGGTAGGTCAGTCTGGTGTGTTCGAGCCCCAGGCAGTGCAGGATGGTGGCCTGCAGATCGTGGACGTGGACACGATCCTCGATCACCTGGAAGCCGAGATCGTCGGTTTTCCCGATGGTCTGCCCGCCTTTGATGCCCCCGCCGGCCAGCCACATGGTGTAGGCCTGCGGGTGGTGGTCGCGGCCGAGGCTGCGGCCCAGCGCCGGGCTGGACTCGACCATCGGCGTGCGTCCGAATTCCCCTCCCCAGACCACCAGGGTGGAATCGAGCAGGCCGCGCTGCTTGAGATCGCGGATCAGCGCCGCGGCGGGCTTGTCGGTCGCGCCGCACTGGGCCTTGAGCCCGCCGGCAACGTCGCTGTGATGGTCCCACGCCTCGTGGAAGCAGGTCACGAAGCGGACGCCGCGCTCGACCATGCGGCGGGCCAGCAGGCAGTTGTTGGCGAAGGAGGCCTTGCCGGGCTCGGCGCCGTACAGCTCCAGCGTTTCCTTCGACTCCGAGGCGATGTCCATCAGCTCAGGTGCGCTGGTCTGCATGCGGTAGGCCATCTCGTAGCTGCTGATCCGGGTGGCGATCTCCGGGTCGCCGACCACGTCGAGCCGGCGCTGGTTGAGCCGGGCCAGCAGGTCGAGCTGGCGCCGGCGAACCTCCGGGGTCATGCCCTCCGGATTGGACAGGTTGAGGATCGGGTCGCCCTGCCCGCGCAGCAGCGCCCCGGAATACACCGTGGGCAGGAATCCGCAACTGTAGTTGGCCGAGCCGCCGCTCAGGCCGCCCCCGCTGCTCATGACCATGAACCCGGGCAGGTCCGACGACTCCGAGCCGAGTCCGTAAGTGACCCACGAGCCCATGCTCGGACGGCCAAGCTGCTGCGAGCCGGTGTTGATGAAGATCTGGGCCGGGGCGTGGTTGAAGGCGTCGGTGGTGATCGACTTCACGATGGCGACGTCGTCGGCCACACTGCCCAGGTGGGGGAGCATCTCGGACAGTTCGGCGCCGCTGTCGCCGTGGCGGTTGAACTTGTAGCGCGGGGCGAGGATGGTCGCGTTGCGCTCGATGAAGGCGTAGCGCTGGTCCTTGACCACCTCGGGCGGCATGGGCTGGCCATCATATTTGGTCAGCAGCGGCTTGTTGTCGAACAGGTCGAGCTGGCTGGGCCCGCCGGCCATGAACAGGTAGATGACACTTTTGGCTTTGCCGGGGAAGTGCGGGGGGCGCGGAGCCAGCGGGTTGTCCACCTGTGGCGCGGCGGGCGTCCCGGCGAAGAGCGATCGGCCGTTGATCAGCGACGCCAGGGCCATGGTGCCCAGGCCGACGCCGCACTCCTGGAAGAAGTAGCGGCGGGTGATCTGCCGGATCTGTTCATCGCGCCGCGGATCGGGTTGGCTGGACATCGTCAACTCCACTTCGGGCATCGTCTCGCGAACGGCCGGCAGGGGCGCCGGCCGCTACACATGCGGCAATGAACTCACGCACTCCCTCGATCACTCAGCACTCGGAACTCAGCACTCAGCACTTCTTTCATTCCCGCGTGATGGTCTCATCCAGATTGAGCAGCACGCTCGAGACCACCGTCCATGCGGCCAGTCTGCGGGTGCGATCGTCTACCGCCGGGCGGCTGATCGGGGCGTCGCTTCCGGATGCGGCGGCGATGGGCTGCGGCGGCGCGGGCAGGCCCGCGATCTTCAATGCATCGAGCCCGCCGGTCTCGGTCGCGGCAAGCTGTTCCTCGTACATTGCCAGCAGCGCGTCGGCCTCGGCCGGCTCGGGCGGTCGAGACAGGCAGCGGCGGAACGCCCAGATCAGCGCCGCCCGCGGATCATCGGGCGCGGCGTCGAGCATGCGCCGCGCCAGCCCCTGGGCGGCCTCGACGAACACAGCGTCGTTGAGCAGGGTCAGGGCCTGCATCGGCGTGTTGGAACGCACCCGGCGAACCACGCAGGTCTCCCGCGACGGGGCGTCGAACACGGTCATGCCCGGATGCGTCACCGTCCGCTTCCAGAACGTGTAGATCCCGCGTCGATAGCGGTCCGGACCGGTGCTGGTCGGCCAGCTCATGCCGCCGTAAGCGAGCTTCATCACGCCGTCGGGCAGCGGCGGGTACACGCTGGGCCCGCCGATGCGGTCGGTGAGCAGGCCGCTCGCCTGCAAGGCGATGTCGCGGACGGACTCCGCTTCGATGCGCAGGCGCGGGCCGCGGGCGAGCAGCACGTTGTACGCATCGCGTTCGAGAAGATCCCGGCTGACCCGCGACGACTGGCGGTAGGTTGCCGACGTGACAATGAGCCGGTGCATGGCCTTGCGGCTCCAGCCCTGGCGCATGAACTCGGTGGCCAGCCAGTCGAGCAGCTCCGGATGCGACGGCGGGTCGCTGCGCAGCCCGAAGTCCTCCAGCGTTTCGACGATGCCGCGCCCGAAGTGGTGGTACCACATGCGATTCATCACCACGCGGGCGGTGAGTGGATTGCGTTCGTCAACCAGCCAGCGGGCCAGCGCCAGCCGGGGCGGCGTGTCACCCGCCGGCAGAGGCGGCAGCACGGCCGGCACGCCGGGGGCGACTTTCTCGCCGAGATCGAGGAACTCGCCGCGGAGGTGAATGTGCGTCTCGCGGGGGTCGTCGTAGCGTTCCTGCATGACCAGGGCTGTGGTCGGTTTCGGAATCGACGACTTGATCGACGCGACAAGCTGGTGTTCGGCGTCAAGCTCCGGCGCCGTCCGCAGGAACGCCCGCCGCAGGTCGTCGCGCTGTTGTTCATTGCGCCAGTGGTCGGGCAGAGCCAGCACGTCCTCGACTTCCGCGGGCAATCCGGTCGCGCGGAAGTCGTTGCCCGCGGTGGTCGCGGACATGCGGAAGCGCCCGAGGGTGTGCTGGTCGATGAAGTTCTGCCGCAGGGTGAAGGTCAGCCGCGTGCCGCCGGGGAAAGCGGGCACGTCGTCGACGTGGAACACCGCCAGGTGCGATTGCCCTTCACCGCCGTTGACCGACCAGCCGGTGTCGATGTCGCCGTCGATGGCGTGCTCGGCGTTGCTGGGGCGACGGGCAAAGCCGCCGGCGAAGTCGGCCGAGCCGTCGCGGAGTTTCAATTCCACCGGCGCCGCGTCGGGCTGATTCACCGGAACCGCGGTCACGGTCATCTCGTTGAGCATGAAGTTGCCGT
Organism: uncultured Planctomycetales bacterium; assembly: GCA_964455315.1. Classification (GTDB taxonomy): domain Bacteria; phylum Planctomycetota; class Phycisphaerae; order UBA1845; family PWPN01; genus CAYVVX01. The sequence continues at coordinate 6,838 of CAYVVX010000157.1, forward strand.
CGCCGGTGGCGCTGCCGCGACCGGGACCGTGATTGGGCAGGCGCGGGTCGGCCATGACTTCCAGGCGGAAACCGGTGATGCCGGCGACGTCGGTGTCGTAGCTGACCGTGTAGACGTCGCGCGTGGGGCGGTTGCCGGTGACCAGGATGGACTGATCGTCCTGGGCCCGCATGGTGGCCTGCTTCTCAGAGGTAAATGCCGTCGGACGCAGCACGCGCCAGTCGGCGACTTCCGTCTCGCGGGAAGCCTGCCAGGCGGCCTGCTCAGCGCGCAGGTGGCGGCGGCGCATCGTGGCGAGCCGTTCAGCGGCGGCCCCCCGCCCCGCCGACAGCGACCCGGCCAGCAGCCGGAACCGCCCCAGCGTGTGGTGCCCGCCGTGCTGCTGGTCGAGCGTGATGCGCAGCACGCCGCCGTCGAGGGTCAGCGGCTCGGCGAGTTCGAAGACCGCCTGGCGGGCGCTGCCCGGCTGCTTGGCGTCCAGGCCGATGCCCCAACCGGTCCCGGGATCGGCGTCGATGGCATGGGCGACGAGATAACCCGCCTGGGAGAAGTCCGCACGGGCGTTGGTTAACGCGATGGCCCGGGTCTCCTCCGGCTTGTCCTTCGGGGTCGCGGCCAGCGAAATGCTGGTCAGCACGAAGTTGCCGTTGTCGGCCCGGCCCGGCCCGGCCGCGGGCAGCGATGAATCGGTCATCGCTTCGAGTCGAATCGCGACGATGTCGGGCTGGTCGGGCTTGAAGGTGAGGGTGTAGGTGTCCTCCGCCGGCCGGGTGTCGCTCAGCAACAGCGAGAGATCCATCAACGCGGTAAAGGTCGCGCCCCCGGCCGACTTCGGCTCGATGGGCTTGAGCACCGTCCAGGTCAGCTCCTCCTCCGGAAGAGGGAATACCTGCTCGTAGGTGGCTTCGACGGCGGCGATCCGGGCCTCGGCGTCGCGCTTCGCGGCCTGCTGGGGTTCGGTGGGAACGTCGATGGCCGGTTCGTCGGCGTTGTTGAGCAGGGCGAAGAACTGGTAGTACTCGCGCTGGGAGATGGGGTCGTACTTGTGGTTGTGGCACTGGGCACAGGCCAGGGTCATGCCCATGAACACGGTCCCGGTGGTGCCGACGCGGTCGACGATCGAGCGGTAGCGGTACTCCTCGGTGTCGATGCCACCCTCTTCATTGATCATGGTGTTGCGGTGGAAGCCGGTGGCCACCCGCTGATCGACGGTGGCGTCGGGGAGCAGGTCGCCGGCGATCTGTTCCACCGTGAACTTGTCGAAGGGCATGTCCGCGTTGAAGGCGTCGATGACCCAGTCGCGGTAGCGCCACATGTCCCGCGGGCGATCCTTTTCGTAGCCGTTGGTGTCCGCATAGCGGGCCGCGTCCAGCCAGTGCCGGCCCCATTGTTCGCCGTAGTGCGGCGACGCCAGCAGCCGCTCGACCACCTGGCCGTACGCATCCGGGCTGTTGTCGGCCAGGAACGCGTCCACCTCCTCGACCGTCGGCAGCAGCCCGGTCAGGTCGAGCGTGACCCGGCGGATCAATGTCGCCTTGTCCGTTTCCGGCGACGGCAGCAATCCTTCGGACTCCAGCCTGGCGAGAACGAACCGGTCGATCGGGTTGCGAGCCCACGCCTCGTGTTTCACCGCCGGCGGTTCGGGCCGCTTCGGCGGCTGATAGGCCCAGTGCTTCGTCCGCGGATCGACCGCGTCGCCCGCGTGGTCGTCGGGCCAGGCCGCGCCGCCGTCGATCCACGCCCGCAGCAGCGCGATCTGCTCCGCGGTCAGCGGGTCGTTGGGGCTCGGCGGCATGCGGTCGTCTTCGGAGGTGATCCGCTGGATAAGCAGGCTGCCGACGCTGTCGCCGGGGACGATGGCTTTGCCGCTGATCCCGCCGGCCAGCGCGGCCTCGCGCAGGTCCAGGCGAAGATCGCCCTTCTGCCTGGCTTCGCCGTGGCACTTGTGGCAGTTGGCCTGGAGGATCGGTCCGACATCGCGGGCGAAGTCGGCCTTGCGGTCGGCGGGGAGGGGCGCGTCCGCCGCAATCGCGTTCCGGCCGCCCACCAGGAGCCCCAGGCAGGTCAGAATGAGCGCGACGACATGGCCGCCGGATCGGGCTGGGCGCATGGGACAAACCTCAGACGGACGACAGGATTTCGGGCACTCCGGCCGGAAAACTCCATTATACCGGGGGCGACCCCCCGGCCAAGTCATCGGCAAGCCCTTGCGATTTCTAAACTTATGGCGTCCAGGCCGCCCGCGCGCCGGGGCATCGCACAGGCCTTGACGCTCGCCCGGCATCGGCGGCATAATATTGGGCTCGATTGGGAGAACTTGAGATGCCCGTTTCGCCGTCGGCGGATCGGGAAGATTTACAGAGGCGAGGACGCATCCCGACATGGGCTATAAGAAGTGGACACATTCCGAGGAGCAGTTGCGTGCTGACGCACGGCACAACAGCCGGCTGGTCAGCAAGTTCATCAACTGCCTGATGTACGACGGGAAGAAGTCCGTCGCCA
>CAYVVX010000158.1:0-9306 GCA_964455315.1 uncultured Planctomycetales bacterium
CCCCGCCTCCGCGCCGACATCTTCGCCTGCACCGGTGGCGCCCGCCGGCGCGCCGGCCAGCGCCGCCGCCCCCAGCACCATGTACGCCGTCAGAATCATCCCCCGAATGATACCCCGCCCCCGCCGGTGCGGCACCAGCATCCCGGTGTGGCACCCGCGTCCCGCCGCTGAACCCGCAGCTGTGGCACCCGCGTCTCGCCTGTACAGCGATCGATCAGAATCCTTGCGTCCCGCAGGATGCTCCGCCCCGGGATGCCGAAAGCCACGCTCCCAACCTTGGATACGAGCGCCAAACCCCGGCCCGCGCCGCCGGATCTGCCGTCTTAAATCTCAAATCTCAGATCCTTCATCTTCTTTGCGTTCTCGGCGTCTCTGCGGTTCCAACCTCCTCGGGTTGCGGGCAAAGCCCACGCTGCGTCCCCTGCACCAACTGTGCGGCACCGCTCCCCCTTTCTCACTTCTCACTTCCCTCAAAGTATCTCCCCACGATCGCCCCCAGCATCTCCACCCGCTCCCGCGCCACCTTGCTCTTGTCCGACCAGATCGCCAGCTTCAGCGCATCCGCATGCGGCCACGCCTCCCCCAGCCGCTTCGCCAGCGCCGGCACCGCGTGCTTCAGCAGCCCGATCGCGTTCGACGTCGCCACTTCCAGGTGGCTCAGGATCTCCGCCAGCAGCGCCTGCGACGACTTCCCCGCGTCGTGCGGCCGCCAGCAGTCGTAGTCCGTCACCAGCGCGATCGCCGCGTAGCTCATCTCCGCCTCCCGCGCCAGCTTCCCCTCCGGCATCAGCGTCATCCCGATCAACGTCCCGCCCCACCCCCGATGCATCAGCGACTCCGCCCGCGTCGAGAACTGCGGCCCCTCCATGCACACGTACGTCCCGCTCGAATGCACCGGCACCTCCACGTGCGCCCCGGCCGCCACCAGGATCGACCGCAGCTTCGGGCAGAACGGCTCGGCGAATTCGACGTGGGCCACCATCCCTTCGTCAAAGAACGTGCTCGCCCGCTTGTGGGTCTTGTCGATGACCTGGTCGCAGATGACCAGGTGCCGCGGGGCCACCTCCTCGCGCAGGCTCCCCACCGCCCCGGTCGCGATCACATGGCTGACCCCCAGCGACTTCAGCGCGTAGATGTTCGCCCGGTACGGCACCGCCGACGGATTCAGCAGGTGCCCCGGCCCATGCCGCGACAGAAACGCGATCTCCACCCCTTGCCAGTTGGACAGCAGGATCGGCCCGCTGGCCGGCCCGAACGGCGTCTCCACGCTGACCTCCCGCCCCTCCGCCTGTTCCCGAAACGCCTGCCCCAGCCCCGACCCGCCAATGATCCCGATCCGCGGTTGCGACATGGATGACTCCTCTGCCAGGCTTTGCGGTCGCCGGTTGGCGGCGACCAGCGGCCATCATAGGCGAATCCATCACCGCCCCAAAGAGCCGCGGACGTGGGTCCGCACGGGGCACGCGATGACGCGTTGCCCCCCATTCGCGCGCAACGCACCCCGGCTTCAGCCCGCCGACTTGCTCTTCCACAGGAACCCCATGTTGAGCCCCACTGCGTGCGTTCATGCCCCATCATCCCCAAGGGCCTCCGCATGATCGTGGGGGTGCCGTGGACCTGCTGAGCCGACGAAGCCAAAGCGCATGATTGACAGACGTTGAGGATAACTGTCACATGAGCGGTTCCCGGCGGGTTCACTTTGCGATTTCCGTGGCCGGAGCAACAATTCATAGGGATGATCTACCTCGTGCCACAGCCCAGCATTCTTGAAGACGGACGGGTCTCAGCGTTTGTTGAAGTTGCTCAACGGTATTGCATCCTGATCGAATCGCATGAGGAGATGTCCAGGCAGGACTTCGTGAAGGCATGTGCCGTTGCCCTTGCCCAGCTCTTTGGCACTGCCGTCGCATTGGCAGACGTTTCCGTTGAAGTCACCGAGGGCCGCGTATTGGATGGGATGTCTCACAATGAGTGGAGAGCCATCTTCGATAGCCTCGGAAGAAAGCTTGGCGAGCTTGATAGTTACTGGCTGGTGTTCGATCCCTACGCGGTGGAGGCTCCGATTACCACATTACTGAGCGATGATCTTTCCGGCGTGTATCGTGACCTTCAGGATGGGTTTTGCGTCTACGGTCGGACCGAAAGCGACAGCCACGAGGCCGTACGGCATTGGAGCTTCAGTTTCCTAATCCACTGGGGGCGTCACTGCTCAAACGCTTTGCGAGCGAGCTACAGTCTACTACTGATGCAGTTCGAAGCAGAGGATTAGAGGTTGCCAGCCCAGCGGCGGTTTACGCCGCGCGCGGTCGCCTGGCAAGCAGGCAGGGGATGGCACCGGCCAGCAGCAGCCAGCCGGCGGGCTCGGGGATGGCCACGGGGGAGTGGGTCATCAGCAACTGGGGTGCCTGACCGGGTTCGGGCACGTTTGCGAAGTACGCGATCCCAAATGAGTCGCCGGGGTCAACCAGCTCGGAGAAGTCGATGACCAGCATGCTGTCGCCGCCGTTGCGCAGGATCTGGGAGCCGGCCACGCCGACGCTGCCGGTATTCACGATGAAAGCGATGTCCTCGGCTCCGATGCCGCCGGCGACGACGGGATGCGCAGACCGGGCCGGCGGTCCACCCAGGTTGCCGCCGTTTGCACCCAGGAATTCCCCCTGGTGAAGGGTGATATACATTCTGTTCCAGGCCAGGGGGGTCTGGTTCACGATCGCGAACTCAGCCACGAACACCGGCGGCTCGCATTCGTCGAAGGCATACAGCATGGTGTGCGGAGCGACTTCGTGGAAGGTGGTGCCCAGGAGCAGCCCTCCGGCGGTGTCGTCTGAGACAATACCCACGTTCACGGAGCCGTCGCCGGCGCTGCCCAGGCTGCCGTTGTGATGCAGGATCAACGCGCTGGCCGCAGGTGCGATCAGAAGATGGGCGAAGATCCCTGCGATCACGGTGCGAAGGATGGACGGCTTATCGGTGGGCATGAAAGCTCCCCTTTCAGGACAGTGTTCGGTTCGAAACGCCGGTGAAAGTATTCGGCAGGATGGTGTACCGTCGAACGTGCACAGCCGTCAGGCCTCCCTGGCCCGCGGTGATGTCGCTTCAAGGCATGGCTGATGGATCACAATTGAAGCGGCCGGGCGACCCGTAAGCTTTTCGAATCCCACACCATTATATCGGCAGTTTTCGGCCAGATCCAGTCCAATATCCGGCCGAATCTCGTCGTGCCTGTGGTGTTCTTTGGACGCCCATTCAGCCGTCACTGCCCGCGTCGGCGTCATTTTCCCCAATAGCGGATGGTGACGCCGGCCGGGCCCTCGCCCAGCGGCTTCGGCAGATCGAATACCAGGTAGTGCGATTGCTCGACGACCTCGATGATCGAGGGCACGCTGGCCGGCGAAACGACCTCCGCTTCGCTCACGCCCCCGGGCAACAGCACCCGCACATGGGTTTGCAGCGACGCTCCGGCCAGGCGCAGTCGAATCGTGCGCAGCGGCGGATCATGCTCGAAGTTCAATGCCACCCCGGCGCCGCCGGCGGCGTAGCGGGCGCAGACCGACGCGCGATCGATGTTCGCGGCCACAAATCGAGGTGAAACCGTCACGCGACGAAAGAGCACGTCGTCATCGCGGATACCGGCCAGCCCTTCGATCAGCGCGGAGATCATCGCCGCCGCCCCCCAGCCGCTGGGACCGCCGCCCTGGTCCCGCCCCTCCGCGGTGTACAGAAAATGGATGGCCCCGTCCTCGGCGACCTTGCCGGCGAGGCGTTTCAGGATGTCCGCGCCGTACGCCTCGCGCCCGTGCTCGAATGCCGCCCTGGCCAGCTCGCCGGCCACGAAGGACGCGATCCCGCCGTTGATGTATCGCCCCGCCGGGTAAGGACCGAACTGCGGATAGGGCGGGTCGATCGAGAACCATTCCGCGAAATGCGTCTCCGCCCGCAATTCGCGACGGCGCTGATACTCGTCGATGATCCGAACGGCCATGTCGTGGGTGGGTAATCCACGATTGATGTCGTAGACATTGGACAGCGAAAGGATGTCGTCCTCGTTCACGCCTGTATCGATCGGCTGAAGAAGGAGTTGGTGGGTGTAGTACCGCCCGTTGAAGCAGAGCCGGTTGATTCGACCGCGAAGTTCGTCGGCCGTGCGATCCCATTCGTCCGCCCTGGGCGCCTGGCCGGTGGCACGGTACATCCGCGCCAATTGCCTGCAGGCCTGGTAGAGCCCGCTGTTGTCGCCGTGCATGATGCCCATGGGCATGCCGGGCTCGATGCGGCGGTTCGAGTCAGGTATGCCGTAGGTGAAGTCCCAGGTGTCGATCGTGAAGGTCCGTTTGACCGCGCCGTGCTCGGCGTCCCAGCGCGTCGGATCGGTCATCAGGTAACGCAGACCGCGCTCGAGATGCGGCAGCCGGCGACGGGTGGCCTGCTCATCACCGGTCGCCTGCCAGATCGTGTGCGCGGCCTCAACCATCAGGTACTCGATGTCGGGTTCCAGTTCGAGCCGGATCCATGCCAGGTTTTCCTCCGGTTCGACGCGCCGATGCTTGGGCCCGACCAGGGGCAGATGGTCGTGATCCGCCCGCCCGATGATCTCGTAGAAGAAGCCGTCCGGGTGCTGCAATTCCAGCAGCATGTCGATGAAGCCGGCCGGATCGTCATCCCAGTACTTGAACGCCTTCATTTGGTGGATGTTGTCCCGCACCCACGGATGGTTGACGTGAAATGTCCTGCCCTGCCGCCGCCAGGCCCGGCGATGCCGGCTCACGGTGGTCTTGAGTTGCTCGAACAGCCCTGAAAAGCCCGGCGCATCGAAGGAGGATTCAGTGCCCGTCATCAAAGGTCGGTCGGCCTCGGCATACGAAGCGCAGGGCAGCATCGCCGCTTCCGCCAGGCAGATCAGACCTATCCGCCAGTCGAACATAGAGCCTGTTCCCGCGGGATGGAGAGACCGCACCCGCATGCCGGGCGCCTGGTGGATCATAGCGGCGCGGGAACATCGGGCCAACACATGAGACCGACGCACGGCCTGGTTCGGGGCCTCGGCCAGCGCGCGGCGCTTGCGGGATGAGTTTGGGCCGGTGTATTCTCGACCTCCATGAGCCGGCGGGTGCGCTGCCGCACGCCGCGGCAGTCGCGATCGCTCGATGGCCGTCGCTCAACCGGTGCTTTCATGTCCAGCGACTCCATCGGCCTGTACGTGCATGTTCCCTTCTGCGCGACGCTGTGCGGGTATTGCGACTTCTACTCAGAGGTTCCGGGCCAGGGGGCCTTCGGGCCGCTGGTAGACGCGCTGTTGATCGAGCTGGAGCAGGCCGTCGAGGGGGTTCGCGTCGAGACCATCTTTGTCGGCGGGGGGACGCCCAGCCTGCTGCCGCCCGGCGAGCTTGGGCGGCTGTTCGACCGGCTCGGAGCGGTCGCGGGACGCGACGGGGCGGTGGAGTTCACGGTCGAGGCGAATCCGGCCAGCCTGACCGATGCCAAGGCGGGGATCCTGCGCGACGCGGGGGTGAATCGCGTGTCGATGGGGGCGCAGAGCTTCTTTCCACATGAACTGCGGGTGCTCGACCGCATCCACAGCCCGGCCGACATTCCACGCAGCGCCGAGATCATCCACAGGGCCGGGTTCGCGCATTTCAACCTCGATCTGATCTTCGGCGTGCCGGGACAGACCGACGCGACCTGGGCGGAGTCCATCCGGCGGGCGATCGGCCTGGGGCCGGATCACCTGGCATGTTACGGGTTGACTTACGAGGAGGGCACACCGCTGACCGAACGGCTGGAGCGCGGGCTGATCGTGCCGGCGGAGGAGGAGGACGAGGCCAGCCAGTACGAGCAGACCATCGCAGTGCTGGCAGGTGCGGGGTTCGAGCACTACGAGATCAGCAACTTCGCGAAACCCGGGGCCCGCTCCCGGCACAACCTCCGGTACTGGCTTAACCTTCCGGGAAGAGGGATCGGGCCTTCCGCGGCCAGCTACATCGGCGGGCGGCGGTGGCGCAACGTGCCGGATACCAAGCGGTATGCTGAATGCCTGGGCAACGGGACATCGCCGCGCATCGATGAAGAGGAGCTGCCGCCGGCCGCGCGGGCCGGCGAGACGGCCATGCTGGGCCTGCGGCTGGTCGAGGGCGTTGACCTGGCGCGGTTCGGCGATGCGACGGGGTTTGACTTTATGAAACTCTACAGACCTCTGATCGAGGAGCTCACCGCGGGCGGCCTGTTGCGGGTCTCTCCCACGCATGTCGCCCTGACCCGGCGGGGGCTGCTGCTGGCCGACGCGGTCATTGCGGAGTTCCTGCAGCCCGAGGGGGCGTGACCGCCTCCAGGGGGGACGGCCACGACCATCGTGGCGTTCGCAGGGCCCAGACTCTCGCGGGCTGAAGCCGGCATCGGTGCACGCGAGTGCGGACAACGCGCCATCGGATGCCCCGCGCGGGCTGAAGCCCGCGGCTCTTTGTGCCGCGCCGGTGCATCCCACTCGAAACATCCGGCACGGGGCTCGCTACGGTGAATCTTCACGTATCGCGAGGAACCGGATTGATTGCCGTCCAGGGCGGGGTTGGTCGCGGTCCGTTTTGGCCTTAAGATGCCCGCAGCATGACTCTGAGCATCGCCATCATCGGTGCGGGGGCGGTGGGGAGTTTCTACGGCGCCCGGCTGGCGAGGCGCGGGCATGATGTCCGCTTCCTCATGCGCCGCGACCTGGAAGCGGTCCTGCGCCACGGGCTGACCGTTCACAGTTGCGACGGGGATTTTCATCTGGACGCGGCCGCGTTTGCCCGGCCGGAGGAGATCGGCGAGGTCGACCTGGTCGTCTGCGCGGTGAAGACCACGTCGATCGACAAGGCCGAATCGCTGGTGCGTCCCTGCGTGGGTCCGGAGACGCGGATCCTGGCGCTGATGAACGGGCTGGGCGTCGAGGAGCAGTTCGGCGGCTGGTTCGAGCCTCGACAGGTGCTCGGCGGGCTGGCCTTCGTGTGCATCAACCGGGGCGAACCGGGGATGGTGCACCACATGGGCTACGGGCGGGTGGCGTTCGGGCACCTGCTCGACGATCTCGACGAGGCATCGCGGCTCGCGGAGGTTTTTGCCGATGCCGGCTTCGAGACCAGCGTGGCTCCCTCCCTCAAGCAGGCCCGCTGGGAGAAGCTGATGTGGAACATTCCCTTCAGCACTCTCGCGGTCACGGCCGGCGGCGTGACCACCGACGTGATCATCGAGGATGCCGGACTGCGGCTGCTGGCCGAGAAGCTGATCGTCGAAACCGGCGGCGCGGGTAACGCGGACGGCTGCGCGATCGACATCCCCGCGGTGCTCCAGAAGATGATGGACAACACGGCGACGATGGGCCCGTATCGGCCATCCATGCTGGTGGACTATGAGAACCGGAGGCCGCTGGAGGTCGAGTCGATTCTGGGTGAGCCGGTACGGCGGGCGGCGAAGCTGGGCATCGGCGTTCCCACCATCGAGGCGCAGTATTACCTGGCGTCTTACCAGGATCGGCTCATCCGGCGCATCTGACCGCGCCGCCCGACTGGACGCCGCCGCCCGCCTTGGCGTAGCCTCTGGGGCATGGTTCACAGCGCTGCAGAGGTTGTTCCCATGTTGTCCCCCGCCGAACTGCCTTACCTGACCCGTGAGATGCCGGGAATCGGCGGACGGTTCAAGAGCCGCCCGGAGGACTTCGTTGTCGAGGAGCTGCCGCTCTATCCGGCGGCCGGCGACGGCACCCACGTTTACTTCCAGATCGAGAAAACCGGCCTGCCCACCATGCGGGCGGTGCAGGAGATCGCCCGGGCCCTGGGGCGCAAGCCGTTCGAGATCGGCTACGCGGGGCTCAAGGACGCCGACGCGGTGACGCGGCAGACGCTCAGTATCGAGCACGTCGATCCGGAGCGGGTCCGCGCGCTGGAGCTGTCGCGCATCCGGGTGGTCAGCGTGGACCGCCACCGCAACAAGCTCAAGCTCGGGCACCTGGCCGGCAATTACTTCCGCATCCGGCTGCGCGACGTGGATCGGTCGCGCAGCGGTGACGCGGAGCGCATCCTGGAGGTGCTGGCCCGCCGCGGGGTGCCCAACTATTTCGGCGAGCAGCGGTTCGGCATGCGCGGCGACACCTGGCTGGTCGGCAAGGCGGCCATGAAGCGCGATTACGACGAAGCCATGGGGCTGATTCTCGGCAGACCCGGCCCGTTCGATTACGGGCAGGTGCTGGCGGCGCGGCAGCAGTACGAGGCCGGTAATCTCGGCGCGGCCGCGGACCTGTGGCCGCACGCGTTTCAGAACGAGCGGCGGCTGGTGCGGGCGCTGGAGCGCAACCGGGGCAACGCCCGGCGGACCTTCAAGGTCATCGACCGGCAGATGCAGCGGTTCTATCTCTCGGCGTATCAGTCGCAGCTCTTCAACCAGATCGTGGCCCAGCGGGTGAACGGGTTGGACCGGCTGGTGCGCGGCGACCTGGCCTGGCGACACCCGCAGGGCGCGGTGTTTCGCGTGGAGGATCCGGCCGTGGAGCAGCCGCGCTGCGACAGCTTCGAGATCTCGCCGACCGGCCCGCTGTACGGCTACCGCATGACCATGCCGACCGACGAGCCGGGCGAGCGCGAGCAGGCCCTGATGGAGCGCGAGGGGCTCACCGCGGAGGATTGGAAGGAGGCGGGCCGGTTGAAGGTCTCCGGCGGCCGGCGCCCGCTGCGTTTTCGTCCCCAGGAGCCGGTGGTGGAGAGCGGTTCGGACGGTGCCGGCGACTTCATCGAACTGCGGTTTTTCCTGGAGCCGGGCTGCTACGCGACCACGGTCCTGCGCGAGGTGTGTAAGAGCGACCTGGGGGGTGTCGAAGCATCGTCGGAGGAAGACTGAGTTTCCCGGATTTGCGCTATAAAGTCATTATGGCAAAGGCTTTACTGTTTTCCTGGCGAGGGCCGGGGCGGCTGGCTGATATTTACAGCTTGACAAGTCATGATTTTATGATATATTCTTCGTGGTGAAAGCGACGACGAACAAGCTGATTCCCATGGAACGTCTGGAAAAGGCTGCGGCGGTGTTGCGCCTGCTGGCCCATCCGCATCGGCTGCGGATCTGCGAGTTGCTGCTGAGCCGGCGGATCTCGGTCAACGAGATCGCCGAACTGCTCGAACTGCCGGGTAACTTCGTGAGCCAGCACCTGGGCATGATGCGGGCGTACGGGCTGGTGTGCAGTGAGCGCGAGGGCAAGACGGTCTACTACCGGGTATGCAGCCCGCAACCGGGCTGGCTGCTGGAATGCATTCGCAACCACGACGTGACCGATTGATGGGGCGTTGGGCG
>CAYVVX010000159.1:0-9301 GCA_964455315.1 uncultured Planctomycetales bacterium
GATGTCCATCTCCATCGGATCATTGACCTGGTTCGCGTCCAATGAACACGTCGGAGACGTTACCATCCTTGAAAACTACGCGAACAACAGAGATGAGTTTGAGGTGAACATGAGAACCGCGAACGCCGGCAAATTCCCATCGATGCTCGAAGATGGAAAGCTGGTGTTCAAGCTCCGGGATTCCAGTTTCCCGTTTGATCTTGTCGACAGCATCGACCTGCCGACGGACACCGCAGACCTCAATCTCGCGGCGGCGACCAGCAAGGAGGGAACCATCGACTCCTTCCGGTTCTCCGATGGCGCAAATTGGAGTATCTCGTTCACCATCGACCAGTTCACGCTATCGACCCAGGCCGACGCGGATGGCGATGGCGTGGGAGACGACTGTGACAACTGCCCGGGAGATGTCGATGTGGATGGCGACGGCATCTGCGACACGGCCGACCCCTGCCCACTCGACAACCCGGACGACACGGATGGCGACGGCATCTGTGACAGCGATGACCTCTGCACCGGTGACAACGCCTCCGGCGACACGGACGGCGACGGCGTCTGTAACAACCTCGACCCCTGCCCGCTCGACAATCCGGACGACACGGACGGCGACGGGTTCTGTGACAGCGACGACCTCTGCCCGACCAGCATCGTGGTCACCGGCACATTCACGGGGACAGTCGGCTCCATCTCTGATCCGGACGGGCTGGCACCGCCTGGCGTCGAGGAAGACAACACCGTCACCGGCTGGTTCCGCTACAACCCCGCGACGGCATCTCTGTCAGAGCCACAGCCCGGATACGCCATTCACCAGTTCCCGGATGGCGACCTCTCGATGTCCATCTCCATCGGATCATTGACCTGGTTCGCGTCCAATGAACACGTCGGAAACGTCAACATCCAGGACAACTACGCCTCCAGCGATCGGCTCACCGTCAGGACAGCTACCGAGTCCGCGATCACTTTCCCGGGATTCATCAACCACGGGAGTCTGTACTTGAATCTCTGGGATTCCAGTGCTCCGTTTGATCTTGTCGACAGCATCGACCTGCCGACGGACACCACAGACCTCAATCTCGCGGCGGCGACCATCAAGAGCGGAACCATCAGCTCCTACGAGTCGCTCCTCTTTGGCGAAAGCTGGGATATCTCGTTCACGATCGACCAGTTCACGCTGTCCCAGCAGTCCGACACGGATGGCGATGGCGTGGGAGACGACTGTGACAACTGCCCCGACACGGTCCCCGGCACGCCGGTGGACGGTGACGGTTGTCCCGATCCTGCGATCCCGGCCGACTTCGATAACGACGGTGACGTGGATGGCGACGACGTCGACGCGTTCGAGGCCTGCGCCTCAGGCCCGGCCATTCCGATCGCCGGCGGCTGCGAGGACATGGACTTCGACGACGACGGCGACAGCGATATGTCGGACTTCGCAATCGTCCAGCGCTGTCTCAGCGGTGAGAACATGCCCGGTGATCCGAGCTGCGCGGACTGATGCGAGTGGTGGCGCGACCTCACCTGTCTCGTCCTGCCTCGCTCTATCTGAATCAGGTGATCACGCAAGGCGCTTCGTGACGCGTTGCATGCCAAAGACTTATCATGATTCCCATGTACTTCTGGGAGTCAAGAGGTCGGAGGTTCGAATCCTCTCGCCCCGATGGCCGCGAAGCGGCAATAGAGCAGGTGAGCACAAGAGCGGGTGAGCAGGAGAGAAGCGAAAGCCATAGGTTGGATGCAACGCTTCGAGGTCAAGTAACCCGCTCACCTGCGGTCACCTGCTCAACTGTTCTCCTGATCAAATCCGACCGGCTGATGTGCTCATGGCCTTCATGTTCGAGAAGCTGGAGGTCTGCCAGAAGTCGGTGGACTTTGCCGACGAAGTCGCCGCGATGGCGGAGGGCTTTCCCCGCGGGTACGGCTTTCTCGTCGATCAATTGAACCGGGCAGCGTTGTCGATCGCCACGAACCTGGCTGAAGGCAACGGCCGGTTTACGAAGCCCGACCGCCGGAACTTTTTTACCATAGCCCGCGGCTCGGCACAGGAATGCGTGCCGCTGCTGGAAATCGCCCGCCGGCGTGGGCTGATTCCGGAAACCTTCGCCCTCGCCCTGCGGAAGCGGCTCGAAATCATCGCCAAAATGATCAGCGGGCTGATCATGGGCATGGAGAAACGCGAAGGTTGAACGCCGAATCCTGCTTGTGGTCGCATCGCATCTGGGATAGAGCCGGCCAGGCAGTTAAAGTGTATCGTGTAACCGCATCAGGTGGACCATGAATGCCCAAGTTAACGCGAGACGAGCATGGGTCACCCTGACCGTCCTGAACGCCTCGCTGGGCATTGCCTCCTTCTGGGGCAAGGCGATTGCAGGTCCCGATCCGGCGATGCTGAATGGGCCATGGGGCTCCATCATCGCCGTGATGCTGATCGGTTTCCTTTTCACCTGGCCGTTGGCCCTGATCTCGGGAATCATTTCCAGCTCCACATTACCGCCTCTTGAGAGTATCGATCCGGGCGCAGGATTCTGCCTGACGTGCGGATACTCATTGCGCGGCTTGTCGATTGATCGTTGCCCGGAATGCGGCCAATCCTTTGATCCTGAAAACCGGCATTCCTTCCGGTCAGACCTGATACGAAGTCGCGGATGGCTTCCATCCGTCCTATGGGGCTGGGTCATTGTTGCGGGGTGTGCCTGTGCGTGGTTTCTGTGCGGGCTGATCCTTTTCCTCTGTTGACTGGGCGGCTCCGCCAGGTTTCGCGTCTAGGTGCCCCGTCCCACAGGTCCGACCGTGCCTCGGTCGGTTCAACGCCCGATAATAACGTCGCACCTGCCCTCCCTGCCCCGCCCTCCTGAATCCCCTGAATTCGCGCCATCCCGGAAAATGGTTGACAAAACCGACGCGATTCTGTAAACGTTATAGTTGAAGGCAACTCTCGGAGCACTTGGAGGGTGGTTCAGGAGCGTCGTTTTCACACCACCCCAGTTCGGCAGCGGGAGCTTCGCGCGCATCAAAATCACGGACTCCGGGCATCTGCGCTCCCGATTGCAGGGACGGGCTCCGCGGAGAAGAGAATAAGTTCAGAATGATGGGCGATGATCCCGCGGCGTGGCCGCGGCGCCGACGGCTGTGCTTTTGCGTACCGCATGGGTGACAGGTTTCCAACAGGACAAGCGTCATGAGTGCGACATCATGGCAGGCCGGGATGGTGGCAGCGGTGCTGGCAGCGGTGCAGTCGGCCGCGCCGGGGCAGAGCCTGATCGAGCTGGCTCCCTCGACGACCGATACACACGGCATCTACACGGCCAGCGAGGGGCGGGCGATCTCGCCGGACGGGCGGTTCGTGGTCGGCCTGGAGAGCAAGGTGGGTGGCTCGTTCTCGCAGAAGGGTGTGCTCTGGAACGCACTGACCGGCGAACTTGTGGGGGACACCGGGCAGTCGCCCGCTTCGTATCCCGGCTGGGTACTCAGCAGCGACAACGCCGGGGCCGAGTTCTGCACCGGCATCGGCTACCGCATGGTTGACGGACAGGAGCAACTGGTCATCCACGGGCGGTCCGCCGGGGGATGGTCGACCACCTGGTTCTCGAGCGACGGGGGCCAGAGCTACCTGCCCAAGATTCGACCGGTGGTCACCGGCACCATCCACCAGTTCGGCAACAACTCGGTGGGTGCCGGCGGGGTCGACGACACCTGGTACCAGGCCTGGTTCCTCAACCCCGCGGGGGGAGACGACACGCTCAACATCGGGGCGGGCTCCGGCAATCCGGCCAGCATGCTGATCGGGGCCAAGAACACGCCGGACGTGAATGAAGCCGCCGTCCGCGGCGTATCGGGCACCGGCCGCGGAGCCGGCTTTCGCAAGGACAACAGCGGCAATCGCCAGACGTATATCGTCGAGTACAACGGTCCGACCACGCTGATCAACTACTTCGTGCAGGGGCTGGCCGGCAACAATCTCGGCGAGGGATTCGGCGTCAGCCTGGACGGCACCAAGGTGGTGGGCACATCCCCGGTGACCGGGGGGCGTCCGGGCAACTGGCCTTACATCATCACCAATCCGGGCGCGGGCCAGACCATCAACGAACTGCCCACCTATCCCGACACCGCGGGCAGCGTCACCAACGGCGTCGCCTACCACGTCTCGGCGAGCGGGACTTACGCGTGCGGCATGAACTACCGCGGCCTCGAGAAAGCCGTGCTGTGGAACCTGAGCGATCCCGACCCGGCCAACTGGACCATCATCGACCTGACCGAGTACTTCAACGCGGCGGGTCAACTGGGCAATTTCACGCGGCTCTCGCGGGCTTACAGCGTGGGGGTGGATGGCAACGGCAATGCCTGGGTAACCGGCATCGGCAACACCGCGGCCGGCACGCGGGGCTTCTCCGCCCTGGTGCCCAGCGGGCCGGGGCAGGCCATCGGCGCGTGCTGCATCAGCAGCTTCGGGTCGCGCACATGCAGTCTTTCGTTCGAGGAGGACTGCACGGAAGGCGTGTTCACAGCGAACACGAGCTGCGCCGTCGCCTGCCCGCCGTGCGGCACGCCCTTCGCCGATGTCGATTTCGACGGCGACGTGGATCAGACCGACTTCGCACTGCTGCAGCGCTGCACGACCGGGGTTTCCCCGGGCGGTGTGCCCGAAGGCTGCGCGTGCCTGGATCGGGTGGTGACGGATCCCCCCAGAATCGACGGCGACGATATCGCGGAGTTCATGGGCTGTGTCAGCGGGCCGGATGTGCCGTGGACGCCATCCGCCGGCTGCAACCCATAAGCGGAGTTTCTTGGACGCGGACTTGCGGAGGTCCGCCCAGTTGTTACCCGATGAGGGAGGTCGATCGCGGGTTCGCGCGATTCATCCCGAGGCCTGGCCCGGATCGGTTCCCCGGGGCCTTGCGAAGAGCGCACGACCACGCCCGGCAGGAGTCTACACATGGATCGGTCTGATTTGTTCTCGATGCGTTCCCGGTGGCTGCGTTTGTGGAAGGCTGTACCCATGAGGGCCCTGAGCGGCCTGGTGGTCGGAGCGGCCATGCTGTCCGGCGGTGCGGTGACACATGCCGACTGGTGCCACGACGAGTACAATCTCCAGGGGCAGATCTTCTGCGACGATTTCGACCGGTACTGCCAGAACCCGCCGCCCCAGTGGCAGAGCTGCGACGCCGGCGCCGCGCGCAGTCTTGGGGCGCTGCGCGGAACCTGGAAGTATCACTCCTGGAACTACAACACCGGCAGCAACTGCGGCTCCAACATCATCCATGAGGACAACCAGACCATCCTGACCACGCCGCCCTTCGGCGGCCGGCATGCCAACGGCGGCGACGAGGGCGGGCACCTCGGGCAGAACGCCGTGGATCTCACGTCGCACATCATGTTCTCGCTGCCGGGGTACAACGTCGCCAACGGATCGGACGAGCAGCCCCTGGTGCTGTCGTTCAACTTCAGCGGCGGACTGAACAACGCGAGCAAACTCCCGTGGAGCAACGGCTACATGGAGCTGGCGCTGGGCGACGGCGATCCCGATGTTCCCGGATACCGGCAGGGCGGGGACAGCCCGCAGACCCATGCCCCCACGGATTATGTGCTGGTCGGCGCACTTGAGCCCGGGAGCGTGGACTGCGTGTCCTGCTACGGACTGTGCCGGAGCCAGGGTATCCAGAACAGCGGCGTACACGTTCAGTGGCCGACCATTTGCCAGCAGGAATTCCCCAACGCGGCGTGCCCGGAGCTGTCGACGGAAATCCGGCCGGTCATCGCCATCGGCGTCCTGGCCGAGCTGGACAACGACCCCTGCCACTGCGACACGCCGTCCAGCCAGAAGCCCAACAACTGGCACCTGTCGATCTTCGACGGCCTGCGCTGGCGCGTCCTCAAGCAGGGCATGTTCCCCGGCAGCGGCGACTTCGTGCTGGGCGGCAAGGTCGACACGGTCAGCATCACCATCCGGGGTAACACCATGGACGTGTATCATCGGGCCCGGGTCAACGGCACATGGATCGACAGCACGGCGCTGGGCATTCCGCGCGTGTACACCGGCGGTTTCAATCGCCTCCGTGGCGGCACCGGCGTAAGCTGCGAGCTGGAGGGCGACGGCAACACCTACAAGTGCAAGCAGGCGTTCATCTGGGGCGGCGGGAAGTGCCAGCGGATGGGCGAGTTCCGCTGCGACAACGGGCAGTGGCAGACCAATGGGGCGGGTTATGTCTCCTTCGACACGCTGCGGCTGTCCGGCGGCGTGGGCAACAGTTTCTTCCCCACCGGCTCCTGCTGCCTGCCGGACGCCACCTGCTCGGAAGGAACCGAGGAGGACTGCCTGGCCGATGGCGGCACGTTCAACGGCGTGAACACCACCTGCGACACTGCCACCTGCTGCCCGGTGCCGTTCGCGGACAGCGACACCGACGGTGACGTGGACCAGGACGACTTCGCGTTCATGCAGCGCTGCGTGACCGGCAACGGCGCGGGCGTGCCGAGCGGATGCGAGTGCCTGGACCGGGACACGACGATTCCCAATGGGATCGACGCGGATGACGTCGCGGCGTTCATGAACTGCGTCAGCGGTCCGAACGTGCCGTGGACGTCGTCTCCGGGCTGCACGCAGTGAGGCATGGTGGCGGCGCTCGCATTCGGTGCCCCTGCTTCATCCGGCAAGCCGGTCGAAAACTGGTGAAGGCCTTGGCGGGGGGTGACATTGCAGTCTGTCGGCATGAGCACGGGGAGTTCCGACCGGCTGTGGCAGGCAGCGATGCGCCCGTCGCGGCGCCGCGTCCATGCCCTCCTTCGCCCAACGGCTCGTGGGACCCGACCGTGCGAGCCGGCGGCGGGTCTGCGTCGACCAGTTTGCACCGCCCGCAAGGCGGGGATAAGCTGGACCTCGGTTACCAAATTTGGCGGCGGATCACGCCGCTTCGGATGCCTCCATTTCCACGCCAGCGAGGAGAGAGTCATGCCCGACATGTCCGCCGCGAGCCGGCAGTTCAACGAGGAAGGTTTCGTCCATATCGAAGGGTTCCTCAGCCCCGCTGACCTGCGGGAGGTGCGTGACGCGCTGGAGCGGTACAAGCGCGAGGTGGTGCCCACCTTCAAGCCCGAGGAGCATCGGGCCTTGTACGACACGATCGATGGAGTCAGACACCTGAAGCATCTGGTCGACATCGGGGCGGCAGAGCCGTACTTCGCACGATTGCTCAACGAGGGGAAGACCCGGGCGCTGGCCGAAACACTGCTGGGCGAGCAGGTCACTCCGGAATCGGCGGCGTACTTCGAGAAGGCCCCGCGCGTGGGGACACCCACGCCGGCCCACCAGGATGGGTTCTACTTCTGCCTCAAGCCGAATCACGCCCTGACCCTGTGGATCGCCCTCGATGACTGCGACCAGGAAAACGGCTGCCTGCATTACGTGCGCGGTTCGCACCGCCGTGGCGTCCTTCTGCACGCCGGGTCAGGCGTGACCGGTTTTTCGCAGGGTCTCGCCGCCGGAGCGGGCGACACCTGCGCGATACACGCCCGGGCCGGGGACTGCCTGGCCCACCACTCGCTCACCATCCACTCCGCTGACGCGAATCGCAGCGAGCGCCCGCGCCGCTCGCTGGGGCTGGTGTACTATGCCGCGTCGGCGGTGCGCGACGAGGAAGCTCATCACCGCTACATGGAGAGCCTGGCACTTCAACGCCGCCAAGCGGCGGTGGCGAGGTGAGCGGTATCGTGCGGAGGCGGTCGTCAGGATCGTGACATCTTCGCTGGGCATGAATCCGCGGTCGCGTTCCGCACGCATGCGGGGTTGAGAAATTCCTGCTCTTCGGGTATCCCTTTCTGCCCACAAAGGCACCGCCGCCCGAGGAGATGCGACCGAATGAGCGACCCCTACTTCCAGAGTCTTTTCGCCGACCGCATCGGCGGGGCCAACTACGGCAAGTCCACCGCCATCTACAAGTTCGAGAAGATCAAGCGGGCCAAGCGGGCGGCCATCGCTGAGTTCCCGGACCGGGCCCTGCTGGATTTCGGAATCGGCGAGAACGACGACATGGCCGCTGAGGGTGTCCGGGCGGCCATGAAACGCGAGGTCGACCGGATCGAAAACCGCGGCTACGCCGACAACGGCATCCAGCCGTTCAAGGACGCGGCGGCGGCGTTCCTGGAGCGCGAACTCGGTGTGAAGGTCGATCCGGCCACCGAGGTCAACCACGCCATCGGCTCGAAGCCGGCCCTGGCGATGATGCCCGCGCTGTTCATCAATCCGGGCGACATCACGCTGATGACCGTGCCCGGCTACCCGGTCGCGGGCACGCACACGCAGTACTACGGCGGACAGGTGTTCAAGCTGCCGCTGCGGGCGGAGCACGGCTTCCTGCCCGACTTCGAGGCGGTGCCCGAGGACATCCGCCGCAAGGCCAAGCTGCTGGTGCTCAACTATCCCAACAGCCCCACCGGGCGGGTGGCCGACGAGGCCTTCTACCGCCGGGCCATCGATTTTGCGCGGACCAACCAGATCGTCATCGTGCAGGACGCCGCCCATATCATGCTCACCTACGGTCGCAAGCCGCTGAGCTTCCTGGCCGTCGAGGGGGCCAGGGAGGTGGGTGTTGAAATCCATTCGCTGAGCAAGGGTTTTGACATGATCGGCTGGCGGATCGGCTTCGTGGCCGGCAACGAGCGGATCGTGCGAGCCTTCGCCGACGTGAAGGACAACACCGACAGCGGGCAGTTCATGGCCATCCAGCAGGCGGCGGTGACGGCGCTGAACGATGCATCGATCCCGGCGCGGATTCGCGAGAAGTACGAGCGGCGGCTGAGCAAGCTGGTGGCGGCGCTGAAGGAGATCGGCTTCGAGGCGTCGATGCCGGGAGGCACGTACTTCCTGTACGCCAAGGCCCCCACCGGTGTGGCCGGCGGAGCCGCCTTCGCGAACGCAGAGGAGGCGTCGCAGTTCCTGATCCGCGAGCGTTCCGTGTGCACCGTGCCGTGGGACGACGCCGGCGCGTACCTGCGGTTTTCGGTGACCTACCAGGCCCCCACCGCCGCGGATGAGGACAAGCTGATGGCGTCGCTTAAGCAGCGACTGGCCGGCGACAGGTTCGCGTGGTGACGGACAGGAATGCGGGCGGACCGCAGCTCATCCCCTCCGAGGAGCCGCGGGTCCGCCCTGGCACGAAATCAATGCGATTCAGGGGGGCTGGTCCGCCCGGTCAGAGTTCGTGGTCCTGGAAGGAGAATTCCAGCCCGGTCATGAACAGTCCGCGCACCGGCTGGCAGTAGCGCACCACCGCCCGCGTCCACACGCTCAGATCATCGAGATGCATGGTCATCG
>CAYVVX010000160.1:0-9301 GCA_964455315.1 uncultured Planctomycetales bacterium
TCCCGACGGGCAGCATGCTCGGCGCCGGCGGCCAGGTGACCGGAGACGCGTCCAGTCGACTTCCATTCAGAGGATTGAACAAGGATCTTTGCCGTGCGTGTCATGATCAATAGACCAGGCAGCCTGCTCCTGCTCTCCGCGGTTACTGCGCTGCTCGCCTCGCCGCGGGCCGCGCCGGCCCTGGACAAGGAGAACTGCCTGAGCTGCCATCGCTACGCGGGCCTCGGGCGGATCGCCGACGACGGCACCACCGTCGAACTCTACAACGTCGATCCCAACTACTACGATCGCGCCCTGGGCCCCCACGCCCGGCTGCGCTGTACCGACTGCCACCCGCGCGAGGAAGTCGCGGTCATTCCTCACCAGCCGGTCAGCGCCGTTAACTGCACCACCGCCTGTCACCTGGCCCCGGAAGGCCGCATGGAGATTCTCTTCTCCCACCAGGCGGTGGCCGGCATGCTGCAGGGTTCCGCCCACTCGCCCAAGGTGCTTTCCGACAGCAACACCCTGCTTGGCGAGCCGCTCAAACCTGACCAGTCCCAGTGCCTGCTGTGCCACCAGGAGCCGGTCTTCCGCCGCGATATCCAGGGCCTGACCTCGTTCGATGAGCCCGTCCAGCGCTGCAACACTTGCCACGGCGATGAACTGCCTGTGCAGATCGGCACCGAGTTCGCCTTCCGGCATGTCTTCGCCCGCAGCCGACCGGCCCGCAGCAAGGAGTCCACCGTCCGGCTATGTGCCCGCTGTCACAGCAACGAGAGCATCCTGGCCAGCTTTTCGATGCCCGACACGACCGCCAGCTACCTGGCCAGCTTCCACGGCAAGGCCGTCCAGCTCGGCAGCGACACCACCGCCGACTGCCTCGACTGCCACGTCGGTGAGCTGCAGAACGTCCACATGATCCACGGCCGCGATCACCCCGAGTCATCGGTCAGCGAGGCCAGGCTGCCCGACACCTGCCGCAGCGCCGCCTGTCACCCGACAGCCGGTCATGCGGTCACCACGGCCGCCGTTCACCTCAACATTTCCTCCTCCCGCGGCGTCGAGTACTTCATCGCGGCGATGTTCATCCTGCTCATCCTGGCCACCTTCGGCCCCTCGATCGTGCTGCAGAGCCTGGAGATGCTCCAGTTCGTCGTCGGCCGCCACGATCATCGCCAGCACCACCTGCACGAGCTCGCCGACCGGATCAAGAAGGATCCCCGCGGCCGCAAGGCGCTGACCCGGTTCACGCCGCACCAGCGGGTGCAGCACTGGATCCTGGCCATCTCCTTCACCGTGCTGGTAGTGACCGGCTTTCCGATCAAGTTCGCCGACCGCGACTGGGCCCGCTGGCTGGTGGACCTTGCCGGCGGACTGCACCGCATGAGACTGATGCATCGCTACGCGGGCGTGCTGCTGATGGTCGGCTTCGCCTACCATTTTGCCTACGTCTTCGCATCCGCGCTGCGCGACCGCCGGCGCCACAACAAGTCCTGGCTGCGAACCATCCTGGACCTGCCCATGATGACCAATCCAAAGGACCTCCGGCAGCTCTTCCAGATGCTCGCCTACCTCTTCTTCCTGCGCAAGACCCGCCCCGACCTCGGCCGGTTCAGCCTTAAGGAGAAGTTCGAGTATTTCGGCGTGTTCTGGGGAAGCTGTCTGCTCGGCGTCACCGGCATCCTCATGTGGGCCAACGCCTGGACCTCCAGCCTGTTCACCGGGCGGGTGCTGACCATCGCGTTGCTGATTCACACCTTCGAGGCGTTCCTGGCCCTGCTGCATGTGGGCGTCATCCACATGATCGGCGTGATTCTCTCGCCGGTGGTGTTCCCGTTGAGCCATGCCATGACCAGCGGCGACACGCCTTCGGAAGAACTGGCTGAGGCCCACGCCGGCATGGTTACCGAAGTGGCCCGTGAGCTGGGCCTCGATGCCCAAGGGGGGGCCAGCCATGTCTGAGCAGAATTCGAAACCCGATGCCCGGCCGGCCGCCACCGATCACCACATCGCCCCGACCCTCTGGCGGATCGTCCTGCGCCTGTACGCCTTGTGCATCCTGTTGATCGTGGTCTGGACCGGGTACACCGCGGTCGCCTACCTGGTCCGCACCGTATTCATGCCCGCCAGCGTCCCCCCGCGCTTCGTCGAGCGGGTCGAGCCGTTGACCGTGCAGACGCGCCCGGCCGCGGAAGTCTCCGCGGTCCCCGGTGCCGATTGGCCTGTTCAGCGCATTGCCCTGGAGCCGCGCGAGGTGGACCCGGGTCATTACCACGCCGCTTCCGCACATGCGCGACAAGGCCAGCCGGGCCTTCGCCAATTTCCACACCACCTTCCTGGACTGCCGGATGTGTCACCAGCAGCCGGAACAGACACCGGTCAAGGCCGCATGGTTCGACCTCAACCAGGGCACCGTGCGGGATTCCCCTCCCGGGCTGATCGCCCTGCAGAAGCTGCTGGACACCCGGGCAGAGGCCATCCAGTCGCAGCCGGCCGATGTCCACGCGGAACTGCTGGGCCTTCTCGACGCGGTGCTGGCGGTGATCGACGATCCGACGCTGCGACATCTTCGCGTGCAGATCAACACCTCCGAGCCGGGCAGCCCCATGTGGCGGCACTCGGTCGCCCGGCTGGTATCGGACCTGCCCGCGCACGCCCGCGGCGAGTACGGCGCCCGCCTGATCATGGAGGATGCCGACGCCCATCGGCAGCGCTCCGAACGGCTCCGCGACGCGGCCGCGAGGTACTTTGCCGCCGGGAAGGACAGCCCGCAGCGCGAGCAGATCAGCAGGGACATTCACGCCGGCGTGCTGGCCAAACCCGACGCCTGCCTCTCCTGCCACGGGAGCGACACGCCGCGCCTCGACCTCGAGCAGGTCGGCTACTCCGCGCAGCGCGCCGCCGCTCTCCAGGCATCGCCCATCGCCCGCATGATTCAACAGATCCGCCAGGGGCAGCCCTTCTACCTCCCGAACCTGCTGGAAGGAGGCGGCCAGCCCTGATGTTGTCCGACCGGAGACAGTGTGCCTGCGGGCTTGCGGCGGCGATGGTGGGCCTGTCGATGGTCCGCGCCGCGATCGCCGCGCCCATTCCGGAAGATCGGCGGATCGAAGCCCGCCTGCTTCGCACCATCACGGCGCCGGCGTCCGATCCCATGCACATGCCCACCGACGTCGCCGTCGATCGCGCCGACCGTGTCTACGTCGCCGACGGGGCCAACGATCGGGTGCTCCGCTTCACCCCGGCAGGGGAGGTCGATGAAACCATCACCGATCCGGGCGGATCGCGCCTGGTTCGTCCGGTGGGCGTCAGCGTGGATGACGCCGGCGGGCTGTGGATCGCCGACTCCGGCAATCATCGTATCGTTTCCCGCGCCGCTGGTGCCGCCTCCTGGACCATGATGAATCTGCCGGAAGCCCCCGGCGGCCGACCTTTCGAGCCCACCGACATCGCCGTCTCGCCGGCCGGCAAGCGCATCTTTATCGTCGACAACGAGAACCACCGCCTGGCCATCCGCGACACCGGCGCGGACGGGTTTACCTTTCTCGGGCGATTCGGGGAGCCCCTGGGGCAGTTCCGCTGGCCGTTCATGATCGCCCTGGCCGACGACGGCTACGTCTTCATCACCGAGGCCATCGGCGCCCGCGTCCAGCGGCTCAGTCCCCAGGATCGCTGGGCCGGACAGGTCGGGCGGTGGGGGGTCAAACTCGGCGACCTCTATCGTCCCAAGGGGATCGCCATCGACGGGGGAGGGCGGCTGTACGTGAGTGATTCGACCACCCGTGTCGTGCAGGTGTTCAACGAACGCGGATCGCTCATCGGTGTGCTCTGCGGCGGAGACGGCGCGCCGATGCGGCTGGCCCATCCCATGGGCATGACCTTCGACAGGGCGGGGCACTTGTATGTGGTCGAGCTCGGTGCTGACCGGGTGGCGGTGCTCGAAGTGAACGGCGCAGTGCCGCCGGGCGTGAAAGATGCGAACACAACTCGGCCCGCGAACGAGCAGGGCACCACGGAGTCGAGACCGGCACAGTGAACCAGCGGCGGATCACAACCTGGTTGCTCACATCGTTCACCCTGGCGGGTGTGCCGGCGGCGCATGCGCAGTTGCCCCCGCTGGTGCCGCAGGGCGGTCGCGATTGCGCCGTCTGTCACACGCAGTGGGTCGAGGATTTCCGGCAGCCGCAGGCGGTGCTGCTCATGGATCCGCCCGGTGAGGCGTTTGTCTCCGCGTCGGCGAATTGCCTCGGCTGCCACGACGGGTCGGTGGGGGACTCCCGCCGGCGCGTGTACGTCGAGCATGGGCATCGTACCGGCGTCGCTCCGCCCGCCGGCATGACCGTACCCGACGCGTTGCCGCTGTCCGACGGCCAGCTCGCCTGCCGCACCTGCCACACCGCCCACTCCGGCACCGGCCAGGACACCCTCGCGACCGTGGTCTTCCTTCGCGCCCCCAACGACGCGGGCCAGCTCTGCATGATGTGCCACGAGGGTTACGCCGGTCGGCCGGAGGTCAGCTTCCATCCCCTCGGTGAGATGAAGCCCAAGCTGCCCGACTTGCTCGCCGCCGCCGGGGCCAGGGCCGGTGCCGAAGGTCACACCATCAACTGCCGCACCTGCCACACGCCGCACGGGCAGGCCGAGGATCACCTCCTCCTGCTGCCCGCGTCGGACAGCCGGCTGTGCTTGGGCTGCCACGAGCAGCTCACGCCGGAGTTGTGGCGCCCGGGCCGGGACGTGCCCCATCCCCAGAACCCGCTCATGACCAGCCCGGCCCAGCGCGACGCGATCCATGCCCTGGGTACGCGCACCGGCCCCGAGGGGGCCCTGATCTGCCTCTCCTGCCACAAGATTCACGAGGGCAAGCCGGAGACGAAACTGCTGGCCGAGACGCTCACCGACAGCGGGTTATGCGTCCGCTGCCACCCAGGTTACGAGGCGATGTTCGGCGGTGAACACGATCTGCGTTCCAGCGCCCCGGAGGCCGTCAATCTCCGCGCTCAGACCGCTTCCGCCAGCGGGCCCTGCGGCGCCTGCCACAGCTTCCACTATTTCACGCGCGAACCGTCGCCCAGCGCCGCCGATCCTTCCGGCCTGTGCGTGACCTGTCATCGTCAGGGGGAGTGTGCTGGCGAAAAGAGTGGTCAGCCGGTCAGCCATCCCATTCGCCCGACCCCGGCCATCCGCGCTGCGTTGGGAATCGCGGGATCATCCGGTTCGCAGGCCGGCGGACTCCGCGACGCGGTGCGCATGGCGTTGTACCCCGCGTTCAACAAACCCGACGGCCAGACCATCGCCTGCCTGACCTGCCACAATCCGCATGAAACCAGGCATCCGCAGTTCCTTCGGAAGGAACGCGACGATCTCTGCGTCACCTGTCACGGCGACCACACGCTCGCCGGCGGCGTGCATGACTTCAGCGACGATCCGACCCTGACCAACGCCCGCGGCGCCACCGCCGCCGATGTGGGCCGCTGCGGATTCTGCCACGGTGTCCATGATGCCGAGGGCCCGGCCCTCTGGCGGGCCACCGCCGAGATCCCCGATGGCCCGGACGCGCTATGCTCCGCATGCCATCGCCCCGAAGGCCTCGCCGGAGCCCACGGCTTCCGCGCTCTGCGTCACCCGACCGACGCCTCCCGCCTGCCGCAGTTGCTCAACGAACTGCGGTCCTCCTCGCCCGTCGCGAATCCGGTGCCGCCTGCACCGTTCGACGCCGCGGTGGATCGCATTACCTGCGGCGCCTGCCACAATCTTCATGTCGGACCCGAGGCCCGCCTCGACCTGCTGCGCATTGCCGCCGATCAGCCGCAGGAAACGCTGTGCGCGACCTGTCACCTGCAGGCCGCGACGACCCCCATGAGCCTGCACGCCGACCGGTTCACTCAGTCCGGCGACCACGCGGGAGAAGGTGGTGCCTGCACCCCCTGTCATGCGGTCCACGAACTTCCCGGCATGGCCGCTGCCGGCATGTGGGCCGCGCCGCTGGCCGACGGCGCCGAGCCATCGGACGTCCGCCGTTGCCTTGGCTGTCACGGCCCCGGCGGCAGCGCGACCCGGATCGAGTACGTGCAGCATCCGCCCGTGGCCCTGCAGAGTCCGCCGGGTGCCGCTTCATTGCCCCTGGCCGATCCCCTGGGCGCGGGCAGGATCACCTGCACCACCTGTCACCTCCCGCACGGTCGCCACCCGGACGGGAGCCTCCCCGGGCCCGATGCCCTCGCTGCCGCGACCTCCGCGCAGCTCTCCTCGCTCCGCTCCATGGTCCGACCCTTCAGCGGGCCCAACGCATGCACCGCCTGCCACGGCTTTGACGGGCTCCGGCGCTTCCTCTACTGGCACGAACCGGACAAGCGCGGCCCTGAGACGGGACGCTGATGCGACGTCGGCGGCAGGTCGGGTCGCTGCCCGCGCAGGGACTGCCCCCGACGCGAGCCGATCGACCGGCAGACTCCGCGCGATCGGCCGCGCGTTCTACGCTCTACCAACCCATCGAAGATCCGTCCCCCGCTTCAGGCGCAGCCTGCCGGCCAGCAGGGCGGCGTGGTGCTGGATGTGGCGGATGTTGTTGATCTGGTGATCCAGTTTCGGCAGGTCATACCAGGGGAAACCGCACTCGGCGGCATCGAGGTCGAGTTGGTCGACCATGGAATCGACCAGGCGGGAACAGAACTCCCAATAGCTGAGGATGTCCTGCCGGGTGTACGCCGCCGCCGGACCGGGCTGGGATTCAGCGGTCCCGCTGTCCTGGCCCAGGCGTTCGCAGCCTTCGCGATGATGCTCCCAGGGGCGAAATGCCTCTACGCTGGGCTGCAGGTACAGATGGGTGAAGAACAGCGTGTGGTACGCGACCCGCCAGAACGCAGGTGACCCGTCGCCGGCGTCCCATAGATCCTCCGGGCATGCCTCGACCGCCTGCTTCAGCATGGCCAGCGCCGCGTGGTACTGGCTCTTCAAGGCCGCCTGGATCTTCACGATTCGTCTCCTCGGGTTCGCGCATGAAAAACCGGGAGGCGCCATGCCTCCCGGTGATCGTCTGACGGATGGTGTTCGTATCCTCGCCGGGCGCTTACGCCGTCCGCCGCCGGCGAATCAAGCCCACGCTACCCAGCGCCAGCAGCACCAGCGCGCTGGGCTCGGGCAGGAACTGGATCTTGTTGGCGATGTTGAAAGAACCCGGTCCGAAATTGCCGACGGCGGCATCGGGGTCCGCCCCGGTGGAGACCACCGTCCCGTTCGTCCAGGCGTACCCGTCGAAGTTCCAGCGCGTCTGCACGGTCGGATTGTCGCCGTGACCGTTGTGCCGCACCAGCATCACCAGGTCATCGCCCGGCGTATACAGGTACGGCGTGTCGAAGGTGATGACGAAGCTGAACTCCGCGTCGACATTGACCGCGTTGCTGATGAAGCTGTCCTGCGGAATGGTCAGCGGGCCGGAGCGCACCAGCACCGAACTGACCATGTTGTCCGCAAAGGTGGCCGAGGTCAGGCCATTTGCGGCCATGGACGCGGCCGACGGCTTGGCCAGCGTGATGTCGTAGCGCCCGAAACTGATGTCGTTGTTGGCCGGGTAGTTGACCGCCGCGATCGCGGGCAGCCGGAACGACATGGCCGTGATCTCAGTCGGTACCAGCACGTCGGTGAAGAATGAGTCATCGTAGAACTGCTGAAGCACGCGGGTGGCCTCGCGGCTCAGCGAGGAGAATCCGCTGTACGCCAGATCCTCCCCGGTGACCACCGGCAGCCCCGCCTGGGCGCTGCTGACGCCGAAACCCAGCGTCAGCACCAGAATCATTGCTTTGCTTTTCATCGTTCCGCTCCTCCTTGTGTCCGAGTTTCGTGACACGTCGATCAGAAACCAGGGCCAGGCATGAAGCACAGCTTCGCCCTCGGTTACACGCTTGTTTCTGCTTCCGTCCCGGTTCGGGACGGGAATTCGCGATGTGCCGACATTACAGGACCAACTCAGGCACCCTCAACGTAACCCACCCGGGCACCCCCCGTCAACGCAAATTCCCGCCAAAGTCCGATAATTCGCCCGATTCTTGAAGTATTCTGAAAAATGGAGGCGCGGATGCTCCGCCGCTCCCCCTTGACGATCTCCGCACACGCACCTGATAGTGGGCACAGCCATGATCCGCCGCATCACCTTCCGGGTCTCCGGCCTGGTCCAGGGCGTCGGCTTTCGACCCTGCGTCCACCGCCTGGCCGTCGAACTCCACCTGGGCGGTTTCGTCAGGAACGACGCCAGCGATGTGCTCATCGAACTGGAGGGCACCGCCGGTAGCCTGGAGCAATTTCCCACTCGGCTCCGGGAGCAACTGCCCCCGCTGGCGCGAATCGATCACATCGACAGCGCCGAACTCACGCCCATCGGCGACACTGCCTTCCGCATCGAGCCCAGCGCTACCGATCCCCACGCGGCCGTGCGCATCGGCGCCGACGTCGCTACCTGCTCCGACTGCCTCGCGGAGTTGTTCGACCCCGCCGATCGCCGTTTCCGCTACCCCTTCCTCAACTGCACCAACTGCGGCCCGCGCTTCACCATCGTGCGCTCGGTTCCCTACGACCGGGCCAATACCACCATGAACGCCTTCCTCATGTGCGCAGCCTGCCGCCGGGAGTACGACGACCCCGCCGATCGCCGCTTCCACGCGGAACCCACCGCCTGCCCGGCGTGCGGACCCCGCCTGCAGCTTCTCGACGATGCAGGCCGGCCCGTCGGCACGGCCGATCCGCTCGTGTCCGCCGTCGAGGCCCTGCGACACGGCCGTGTCGTCGCCATCAAGGGGCTCGGCGGCTACCACCTGGCCTGCCGCGCAAACGATCCCGGCGCCGTCGCCGAACTCCGCCGCCGCAAGCACCGCGACGAGAAGCCCTTCGCGATCATGTGCCTCGATCTCGCTCACGCCGCGACGCTTTGCGAAGTCAGCGACCGGGAGGCGAGCCTGCTCGCTTCCGCCGCCCGCCCGATTGTCCTGCTGAACCGGCGGTCATCGCACACCGCGGCCGTCGCGCCTTCCGTTGCCCCGGGCAACCCCTCTCTTGGTGTGATGTTCCCGTACACGCCGCTGCATCACCTGCTGATGGCCGGCATGGACGGCGAATCCCTGGTCATGACCAGCGGCAACCGCTCGGACGAGCCCATCGCCTTCGACGACGCTGACGCCCTGCGCCGGCTCGCGGGAATCGCCGACCTCTTCCTCACCCACGACCGGGCCATCCACCTCCGCTGTGACGACTCGGTGGCTCGCGTCTGTGCCGGGGAACCGGTCATGCTCCGCCGTTCCCGCGGCTGGGTTCCCACGCCGATCAATCT
>CAYVVX010000161.1:0-251 GCA_964455315.1 uncultured Planctomycetales bacterium
CCGGTTGGGGAGGTTGGGGCGCCTGTACCACCGGCGGAGGCGGAGGCTCCTCCACCGCCGGCGCAGTCGAAACCACCTTTTCCACCCTGGGCTTTTCCTCCACCACCTCCGACCTGGGCGGCTCGAACTTAGCGATGTCCGGCGGCGCGTCTCGGTAGCACGCAAGCATCAGCGACAGCACCATCGCAGCGGCGGCAACACCACCGCGTTTGCCGGCGCCACGGACCACGGATAAGGAATGCGTGGCTGCT
>CAYVVX010000161.1:261-3763 GCA_964455315.1 uncultured Planctomycetales bacterium
CTCGAGCAATCGTCACTTCACCGTCTCCGTTTCAGGCTGCGTCGCCGGCGGGGTCCGGAACACCAGCTCAACCACCGAGAGCTGCCGCGGATTCTCCTCGCCCAGCAGCAACAGCCGCCTTTCCCGCGGCACATACCGCGCCGGGAGCCACCGTCCATTGAGGATCGGCAGGCTTACCCCCGTCTCCGTCTGCACGGCGAAGAGATAGTCGGGCTCGCCCCGGACGTTGGAACCCCCCACCGTCGCCAACGCACTTGCCTCAGGGCCCAGCCAGCAGGCACCGATGCTGCGCGGGCGATGCCGGTTGAACCGACCCTCCTCGGTGGAACATACCAGCACGCGGTTGGAGGTCGCATCGTAAAACGCGAATGCATGTCCCCGGTCGGATACAGGCTCGGGGATGCACGCAAACGGGAGCAGCAGGTGCTGGCGCGATCCCGGAGCGACATTGTCCGCAAGGATGGAAACCGAGTCACCTTGCAGGCGGGCCCAGCTCAGCTTCCCACCGCTGACTACCCCAAACACGCTGCTCTCGAGTTCGCCGGCGGCCATGACCGGAAGTACCGCGTCCATGCCCTGCGGCGAGACCGGGATCGGTTCGGTCTGGTCGGGCTCCTGGCGGTAGATCCTCCACGGGCCCTCGACGCGGTCGCCGACGCAGAACAGCACGGCTCGGCCATGCCGATGAAAAGCCGGCATCACGTTGATTTTGCCGGGAATCCCGATTGGCCGCTCGTACCCGCCGGCCACATCCTTGTGCATGATCAGCGTGCCGTGTTCCTGCGCGGCGACGTACGCGACCGCTCGCCCGTCCGGCGACCAGACCGGCGAATGAGACCAGCGCCCGGTGGAGAAGCGCTGCCCGAAGCCGCTGCCTTCCGTAGGACGCAGCCACACCGACAGCACGCCCTCTGCGGGCGTATGGGCCGGGTCCGGCGAGCCCAGCAGGGTCATGGCCGACACCTCGGTCAGATCGCTGCGCAGGTAGAGCATCTGCCCGCCGTCGGGGGAGATCCTGGGCAGTTGCAGCCCGATGTTTTCCACGGCGCCGATCTGGCGCGGCAGTTCGAAGTCCCCGAACGCGGCCGCATGCTGATCCTGGCGGATGCGGGCCAGCGTAGCTGGGGACGGTCCGGTGGTTTCGGCGCATCCGGACATCCCCACCAGCGGGAGCAGGGCCGCGAGGCCCGCAATGGGCGGCCTCATTTCGCCACCACCTGGGGGCTGGGCGCCCACTCGGTCCCGGGGACAACCGCCTGCGGGGGCTGGGCCTCGAGAATCGGGGCCGCCGCCGCCGGACCAAAAGCTTCCTGGGGGTTCATCAGTTCCTCCATGCGCCGCAGGGGCTCGTCCTGAATCACGTCTCTGGAGTGCCTCGGTCCGATGACATAGGGGGTCAGGAAGATCAGCAGTTCCGTGTTCGCATCGCCCAGCTCCCGATGCTTGAACAGTTCGCCGACCAGCGGAATGTCGCCCAGCCCCGGGATGCGTCGGGTGATCTCGCGCTGTTCACTCCGCAGAATACCACTGATCATGAACGTCTGCTCGTTTTCCAGCACGATCCGCGTCGTGGTCTCGCGCCGGTCGACCACCGCGGCGCCGAACAGCGTGCGCCCGGGGATGACACTGGAGATGCGCACCTTCACGGTCAGGTCGATGTGCGGATTCTCCTCCTTGGTGATGTGCGGCCGGACCCGCAGGGTGATGCCCACCGGGAAGTAATCGAAATCCTGGAAGGAATTCCCCGCCTCGGTCACCTGTGAACGCGAGATGAAGGGAATATCCTGCCCATCGAAGAACTCGGCCTCGACGTTGTCGGCGGTGAGGATCTTCGGCTCGCTGCGGATCTTGAGCGCGGTGACCCGCCGCAGCATGCTGATCAGGTTGTTGACGTCGACGTCCAGCGTGAGCGTGTTCTGCGATCCGAACATGTCCTCAAAGCTGTAGTTGAGCAGTCCGCGCAGGGCGTTCTCGGTAATCAGCGGATTGTCACCGGTGGTGAACACGGTGGGATCCGTCGAGAAACGGTATCCCAGGCTGGTTTCGTCATCGTGAATGATTTCGGCGATGACCGCCTTGATCAGCACCTGGTTGCCCGGGCGGTCCATGTCCTGGATGAAATCCGCCACGGCCTGGGCGTACTCCTCGGGCGCCGCCACCAGTAGAAGGTTCTGCTCGACATTGGGCACGATGCGGATTTTTCCGACCAGCGTGGACGGCTGGCGGACCTTGATCTCCGGCGGGGTCTGCTGCCACCAGAAGCGGATCTGAGAGTTATCCCCCTCCGGTGTGGTGGGGCGCTGCTGCTGCTGGTTGCCGCTGTCCTGCGTCCTGGCGTAGGGGGAGGCCTCGTCGGCGAACTGCTCAAACATCCCCTGCTCGCCGCGGCGAAGGATCGACGTGGGCGTGCCCGGGGCGTTGAGCAGGGCATTGAGCTGCTCCGCCAGGGTCTCGGCATCGGCGAACTTCAGCTCGATGATCCGCGGCAGGCCCAGCTCCTGCGGGCGGTCGATCTCCGCGATCATCTGGTCGATGACCCGGTAGTTCTCCTCGTTCTTGCTCACCACGATGAGCTTGCCGGTATCCGCGTAGGCCTCGAAGCTGAACTGCCCGAACAGCCGGCCGACCGGCGACGCCTTCTCCTCGGGCATGTCGTCGTACCACCAGTAGGGCATGCTCATGCCCGATTCCTTCCTGGTGAACAGGCTCTCCAGCAGCGCCCTGGTCTTTTCCGGATCGGCATATTTGAGCGTGTAGATGCGCGGGGCGGCTTCCTCGCCGGTCAACGGCGCGTCCCACTCCGCGATCTGCTCGGCGATGCGGGTCATCTTCTCCGGCGAGGCCACCACGGTGATGCTGTTGCTGCGCGGGTTGGCCGTGACCGTCACCTTGCTGCGGTCCTCTCCGCCGCCGCCGCCACGGTCGTAGGAGTAATAGAAATAGCGGCGCTGGCTGGATTCCTCGCCGAAGAGTTCCTTGATGTTCTCGGCGACCTGTTCGGCGTCGGCGTACTTGAGGGTGAAGGTGCGCGTCTCGCGGATGCCGGTGTCCGGAACGTCGATCTCCTGCATCCACTGCATGACGATCTTGCGGTTCTCCTCGGAGCCCACGATCATCAGCCGTCGCGACGACGGGAAGGGGATGATCCGCAGCGCCGAGCGGAGGCTCTCGTCGAGCATGTTGTTGAGCAGGTCGCGCAGTTGACGAGCCAGCTCCTCCGCGTCGGTGAACCTGACCTCGACCAGCTCGGTCTGGGTGCTCGCCGGCTTGGGCTGGTCCAGCACCATCAGCCACCCCTCGATCTGCTTGAGCACGTTGCCCGGCGCCGCCACCACCAGCGCGGAACGGCGCGGCTCGGGAATCAGCAGCACGGGGGTCTTGTCGGCCTTGATGACGATCGCCCCACCTGCCGGCTCGCCGCCGCCACCCCCGCCGGGCCGACCCGGCATGCCCCCCGGAATCCCCCCGGATGTGCCGCCGGAAACCGACTTGACCTCCACTC
>CAYVVX010000161.1:3773-9296 GCA_964455315.1 uncultured Planctomycetales bacterium
GGATGATTTCGTACACGTCCACGTTCTGGATGGTGAACACACGCAGCTCGCCGCCGGTCACGTCCGGCTGGTCCAGTTCCTGGATCATCCGCTCCATGAGCATCAGGCGCTCGACGGTCGCCACCACGAACAGCTTGCCGGCCGTCGGGTCGGCGGTGATCTGGCCGTAGTCCGGCATCAGCGGGCGCAGCGCCTCGATCATCCGGTTGACATCGAACTGGCGGAGCTGGAACACCTTTCGCACGAAGGTATTGGCCGGCTTGTAGGTGTCCAGCCGCTCGTCGGGGCCGATGGTGGGGATCTGGGCTTTGACGATTTCCTTGATGGGAATCAGGTGGACGGTACGTTCGCGCTCCTCGATGGCCACGCCGTAGGTATGCAGCGCCGTGGTCAGGATGTACATGGCTTCGTCGTCGCCGAGCGGGTCCGGATTGACCAGCGTGACCTGCATGTTCTGCACATCCTTGTCGATGATCACCGGCTTGCCGAACCGCTTGTTGAGGAACTTGGCGATCTCGGGCATGGGGGCGTTGTTGAAGGAAAGCGGGATCTTCTTGGGTTCGCCGGAAGTGTCCGTCGTGGGCTGGGTGGTTGGCTGAGAGGTGCCCGCGGGCTGCGTGGTGGCCGCCGGTTGGGTGGCTGGAGCCGGTTCTGAAGCCGACGGCTGCGATGCGACGTCCGCTCCGGCACTGTCCACAGGCAGGGTGGTCGCGGCCGATGCCTCGGCGGGAGCGGACTGGCCGCGCGAATGCACCGCCAGAGGACCGGCAAACAGGGCCGCGACTGCGATCAACGCCGCACGCCGGCCATATCCACGCAGGCTGAAGAAGGCCGCACCGATGCTCGCGGAACGCGGGCGTCTCAACATGAGCATGGCACTGAACATCATCGAACCTCCCATCATGCAGCGAACGGGCGTGGCCCATCGCGACTGTTTCAACTTCCACTCGAGCCTGACAACGCACACGTCGATCGCCCCGGTGCGAACCGCGGGCAGTCCCTCGCGCAGGCTCATTGTCCCGCAGGCTGGGACGCCGCCTCGATCCCGATACTGGCCGCACGCTCGGACGCCATGCGTTCCATCATCATCCGCCTGATCTCCTCCGGGTTTCCCCCCGAAGGCATCTCGATCCGAACCCCTTCCGGCATCGCGCCGGCGGGCACGCGCGGTCCGCCCCGGCCGACGTCGCGCATCCCTGGTGGCGGGCCGCCCGGCGACGGCATCCCGCCGGAGTCGCCGCTGAACAACTTCAGTGTCTCGTCCTTGCCCTCGTACTCGATGACCACTGTGTAGCCGTCGAGCGACTTGAGCTTGACCCCCTGCTGGTTCTGACCGACCTCCATCCCGATGGTCTTCCCGTCGCGGGTCGCCAGCAGCGCCGTTTCACCCAGCACGCCGGTCAGGCGCATGCCGTGCCCCTTGACCTTCGGTTCGGTGAATGGATTCCGCCGGACCAGCACTTCGTCGAGCTTGAACGGCTCGCCGCCCTTCTTGTCTGCCTCCGGCTGCGTGCCGGCCGGCTGCGTGGTGGCCGCACCGGCCGCCGCCTCGCTGATCCAACCGCGCCACTGGACATGCCGCCAGGTGACGTGGACCAGGTCCGCCGCCAGCAGCAGCACGAGGGCGGCCAGCATGGGAGGCCCCCATCGCCGGATGCGCTCATCGATCACCATGTCGCCCCTCCCGCGCCCTGACGCTGCCCGGCCTTGACCAGCACCGACACGGTCAGCTTCACGTCCAGCTTGCCGCCCTTCTTGGGATCCCCGTTGATCGAGGCCTGCTCGACGCTGAGCACACCCGGGGTCTTGTACATCGCATCCACGAACTTGAAGAACTGCTCCCACTGGCAGTTGAAGTCGACCAGCAAAGTGACCATGTCCAGCGCGGCGTCATCCATGAAGGGTACCGGGGGTGTCGATGACGAGCCCTTGAGTTCGACGCCGCTTTCCTGGGCCGCGGCCACGATCCGGGCCCCCAGCCGCGTGACCTCCTCGCTGTAGGGCCGGGGTCGCTCGATCACCCCGCTGCCCTGTTCCCACCTGGCCACCTGCCCGGCAAGGAAGACGCGCTCCTGGGCTTCGTAGGCCTGCTTCGCGAGTTGCCCGGACGCGCGCTCATGATCCGCGCGCAGGTGCTCATACCAGTCCAGGCCCGGCTCCACCCCGTAGAGGTAGGCAACCAGGAGCCCCAGTCCCGCCGCACCCAGCAGCACCGCCCGGCGATCGCGCTCACTCAGCTTCATGGCCATTGTCCGCCTCCCCGGTCACCGCGTTCCATTTTCCTGATGCCGTCCACCGTGGCGGTGATGGTGAAACTGCCGCCGCCCCTCGGTTCCGCCTGATCCGGGCGGACATCATGAAGCCGCTTGTTCTCGCGGAGCTTGTCGGCGTAGCTGTACACGGCGTTGACGTCCTTGGCCGTGCCCTTGAGCGTCAGCTTCCCATCACGACCGATGGTCACCGAGGTCAGCACGATCTGATCGGGCAGCGCCTCGCACATCGGCGTCAGCAGCGCCGGCATGTTCAGGCGGAAGCTGTTGGTGCGCCGCATGACCGCCACCTTCTCCATCAGCGGTACGCCCGTTTCGGCGGGCGGCGCCGCGGCGGCGGCTCGCACCGCGCTCTCGATCCGTCCCAGTTCGCTGCGCATGCCCAGCACATGAACCAGCATCGCGACCAGCAGGAGCGCGGCCGCTGTGCCGGCCAGCATCAGCGGGCGTTGCCGCCAGCGAGCCCACAGCCTGCCCCCGCCCGACTGTCGCGCGTCGTCCGGGCGTTCGAACAGGCGGATCATCCGTTCGCGCTCGCGCAGGCCTGCCAGGGCGGCGCCGATCGCCGGGGCCAACTCGACAAGATCCGACGGTTCCAGTGCTCTGCCGTTTGCATCCACGAATCGACCACAGGCCGCGACGGATACAAACTCCACGCCCAGCGCCTCGACCAGTTCTTCCCGGTGGGACAGCATCTCCGGCGCGCCGAGCCAGAGCATCGCCGCACGGTCCCGGGCGTGAACCTGCAGGTGCTGGCGCAGTTCCGCGAGCGCGGACTCGATCCGCGCCGGGTCCACGCTGAGCCGCCGAACGGAAGTGACCGTCTGATCGTGCAGCCCCACGATGAGCCACACCGACTCGCGCATGATGAGCATCAGGCGCGCTGTGGTATCGACCTGCAGACCGTGGCGGCAGAAGGCGGTCAGCGCTTCCGCTTCCGTGGTCAGCACATCGGGAGCCAGGCCGCCGGCGGCAAGATCGGCGAGCAACCGCTCCACGCGGTCGCGCCGCGCCGCCTGGGCCAGCACCTCACTCTCGCCCCCTGATGTATTCAGACGACGATGCCCCCAGTGAAGCTGCTCGACAGGCAGCGGCAGGTCGGCCTCGAGCCGATGGGCGACCATCTGCCGCGTGGCCGTCTCGTTGGCCGGCGGCAGGGTCAGCATGCGGGTCATCACATGCGCGGCCGCCAGGGCGACCTCGGGTCCCCGACCGGCATCCGCGGATCGGCGCCCTTCGTGGCGGGAACCGTTTCCGGCGCCGGGAACGACCCCGTCGAGGACGCCCCGCTCGATACCGCTTACCTCGAAGCGATCGCCGCGGGCGGTCAGCGTGACCCGGCTCATCCGGTCGCCGCCGGCATGGATGCCTGTGACCTTCAGCTCATGCATCAACGATCTGTCCTTGTTAGGAGGCCACAGCTCAAGGCGATGACTCCAGCCAGTACAGCACGCGCGGAACCTTCTGCCCGCGGTCGATCACGCACTCGATCCGGGCGATGCCGAGACCCGTCGCGCCCCGCCCCTCGCTCTGGATGCGGAAAACCTCCGACCGCACGGTGACCTTGTCCTCCAGCTCGCCGAATTTCTGCGTGGTCATCCCGGAGATGTCCAGCAGTTCGCCGATCGAGCCGAAGCCGCCGCCCTGCTGGCGGCTGACAATCGCGTTGGCCAGCTCGACGTCGATGCCCGGCAACGCTTCCAGAACTTCCTGCGCCGCCGTATTCAGGTTGATCCGCCCGGGGAGTGCCTCCTGGTCCGACAACGTCAACTCGTCCACCATGCTGATGAAAATGCTCCTGGTGATCGGCTTGTCCTGCTCGTCGCGGCTCCGGCTGTTGATGTCCTCGGAGGGATCGCCGCGCTCCACGTCCGAAGGTTTCGGAACCTCCAGCAGGTCCACGAGGTGCTGGAACTCGTTCTGTTCCCGCCGCTTGACCACCGACTCGGCGGCCCAGCTCTCCACCCCGCAGCGCGTCGCCAGCGTGTTCGCATCCGCCTCATTGAGATGCAGCCGCTTCTGGCCGATGGCGTTCTCGTTCTTCTCGTAGCTGAACGCGGTCACCCAGGCGAACCAGCCGGTGTCCAGCCGGCCATCTCCGTTGTCAGCCGGCGGCGAAGCGGTGCCGTCGTTCTCGTTGGGATCCAGCAGACCGTTGCCGTTGGTGTCCTCACCAAAGAACAGGTCAGGCGTCACATCGCGGACCAGGAGCAGTTCCCGCACCGAGCGGAAGGGCCCGTTGCGGATCTTGTACGGATGGACCAGCGACTCGTAGTGCCCGCCTTCGACGCCCATCTGCTGAGGCTCGGTGTCGCTGTCGCGCCAGTCGATGATGGCCGCGGCGATCGACTCGGTCATCTTCGGCAACTTCGCGAGTTGCTCCGCGCTGGCCGCGTTGAGGTTCAGCTTGCCGGACTCGTCCTCCACACCGTACAGCGGTCGCGGCGGCTGCTGCCCGTCGCTGTGAATGACCGAAAAGCTGCCGCCCTCCAGGCCGATGTCCTGAAGCTGGCTCGTGTCCTGCCACGCATCGGAAGCCCCGTCGGTCAGACTCACGTCATCGGTCAGCAGCGACAATGCCCGCTCCACGCCGGCCCGGGCCATCCAGTGCGCCATCCTGCGCTCGTGCTGCAGCCGTCCGATGGCCAGATCCTGCCGCTGCATGTGCGACAGCCCACCGACCAGCAAGGCCAGCAGGGCAATGGTCCACAGCACGAGAAGCAGCGCCGCGCCGCGGCGGGGGTAGTGCGGAGTGCTGCGTGCTGAGTGCTGAGCAGGAAGTGATGAGTCATCCGCTCCCCGCAGCGGCCGGCGCCTCTGCCGGCCGTTCGCTTCGGCTGTGGACTGACGGCTGATGGCTGGCGGCCCTGGTCTCATCGCCCGCCTCCACCGCCCGGTCGGGCCTCGGCCTGCTCCTGCGGTTTCGGCGGCACGTGCACGGCCACCACCGTCGAAAGAACAGCTGCGTCCTCCATCAGGGGCGAACCACCCGCCATCATCGGCTCCCGCGGCGGGTTCATCGCCGCCACGCGCACACGTACCGCCTGCAATGCCCTCGGCTCGGTTTCCGGCCAGGACGGCTCCCAGCGATTGTCGGTCATGTACTCGAAGGACAGTTCGACGATGCCTTCGGCCACCACCGTGGCGATACCTCCGTCGTCAACGTGGTCATCCAGGGCATGGTCCCGCCGGCGAACCAGGGACGGCAGTGACTGCCCTTCCCGCGTGACCAGCATGAAGCCGATCTCCTGCT
>CAYVVX010000162.1:0-9288 GCA_964455315.1 uncultured Planctomycetales bacterium
CAGCTCAAACGCGCCCATATCGGGTTCGTCAATCAGATCACCATCGCCATCCCAGTCAGCCAGCCGGGGCACCGTGACGTCGGGCAGGAATGGTGACCAGCGTTGGGGGAATACGAGCCGGCTCTCCTGCCATCGTGGTTCCTCGCGGGTGCCCACGTTCTCGTAGTACTTCACAGAGGGGGCATCAGACCATGCGAAGCGGTCCTTTCGCTCGGCGATGTGGCCGCCGATGATGTCGAGGTCGCCGTCGGCGTCCAGGTCGGCCAGCTCGGGGGTAGCGCTCCAGGTGACATCGAGAATGGTGCCATCATCAAGCTTGAGCGGACCCCGATGCTCCAGCCGCGGTTGTTCGTGGGCGGTCGCGGCCACGTTTTCGTAGTAGAACACCCGTCCGGTGACGTATCCACCCAGCAGGAGATCGACCCGTCCGTCGCCGTTGTAGTCGACCGCCCGCGGGCAGGGGGAATAGTCCTTCTTGAAAAAGGGCATTTCCGCGACCGGCTCGTGCGGCGAGATGATCATTTCGCCTGCACGGTCGAGCAGCGGACGGGCGGCGGCGAGCCTGGGTTGCTTGACGGTCCCCGTGTTTTCGTAGAAGAGGACGCCACCCCGGGCTTCCTCTCCCGAAAGCAGATCCAGATCACCATCACCATCCCAGTCCACCACCTCGGGCGCCGCCGTCCAGCCGACGTCGAGCGGTTGACCCCCGGCCTGCAGCAGCATCGGCACCTCCAGTCGGGAGGGATCGGAGCCCGAGCGACGGTAGAGCGTGATCACCCCGAGGCCGTCACCGGCGAGCAGATCGAGCCGACCGTCGTGGTCCCAGTCAGCAATGGCCAGTTTGGTATGGAAGACTCCGCTGAGCGGCCCTCGAGCGTAACGCAGGATGTCATAGTCGCCGATCTGCGGTGCGGGAGAAGCCGGCGGGGGAGCGTCATCGTGCGACCACTCGTCAAAGCTGAGCCGGTAGCGCGTCACCGGCGCCTCGCTCGCGGTGTGCTGGAAGACCAGCTCCCCGACTACGCCACCTCCGCCGAGATGAGCATGGAAAAAGCTGTCGGGTTTGGGGTCGGGGTCGTCAAAGCGTACCGGGATGGCGGCACTCGAATCCGGGTTCGAGCCGACAAGGTTGAGTTTCAGAGTTGCGGGATTGATGCGCGCGTCCGGTCGCTGCAGAACTTCGCGGAAGTCGATGCGGACACGCGCGGGCATGCGGTTACCCGTTCGGCCGGCGCTTTCCTGCACCTCGATCAACAGCTGCCCAGCCCAGGCGGGACTCAGGGACGCCAGGACGATACCGGAAAGCCAAGCGCTGCCGTGAAACCGGGTTCGGGGCATGAGATGACCTGCCTTTCGCACCTCGGCGGGCCTGCGACGTGGGTGAAGTGGCCCCCGGCGCTGCGACCGAGGGGAAGCCGCCGAGGAAAGGCCCGCTGACCAGCCACGGTCGCTATCATCCTTGCCCCCATGTCTGATGTCAAGAACATCCCCGGACGCCTGGCGATGCGAACCAGATAGATTGTAAGTGTCTTACTTTAAGCAGTTTATGGAGATACGACCGACTTTGCCTCGCGGTCGACCTGAATAAAGTATTGGCGATGCGACAAAACCTGGTTGAGGCCGCGGGCGGGGGCGGGCTATACTGTCCCGTTCGCGTGGGCTCCGGAACCGCGCATCCATCACCTTCGCGTCGTCCAGCCGGATGCGCCCCGGCTACTGAGGGGTCGGCATGAGCATTCTGGATCGATTTCAACTCAAGGGTCGAGTCGCCCTGGTGACCGCGGGCAGCGGACCGCTGTTTGGTTCGAGCTGCACGGAGGCACTCGCCGAAGCAGGTGCCACCGTGATCACGGCGTCGCGATCCCTGGAACGCAATCTGGTCTACGCCGATTCGTTGCGCGGCCGCGGCCTGGACGCTCACGGCATGGAAGTGGACATCGGTGACGCCAGGTCGATCGAGCAGCTTGCTCAGCAGGTCGAGTCGAAGTTCGGCCGGCTGGACATCCTGATCAACAACGCCCTTGCCCGTCCGGCCGGCATGGGGCCGCTGGAGGATCTTACCCTCGAGTCCCTGCAGATCAGCGCCCAAGCCGACATGGTGGGCCTGGTCTGGATGTGCAAGGCATTCATCCCGGACATGGCCCGGCGTGGCTCAGGCAGTGTCATCAATATCGGCAGCATTTACGGCGCGGTCGGCAACGATCCGGGGCTGTACCTCGGCACCGGGATCAAACCGCCGGCGGCCTACTCGTTCGTCAAGGGCGGACTGATCAATCTGACCCGTGCGCTGGCCGCCTACTACGGAAAGAGCGGCGTTCGCGTGAACAGCCTTTCCCCGGGAGGCTTCGCGCCTGACATTTCAGTGGCCTTCAAGGAGCAGTATGCCGCCCGATGTCCGATCGGTCGGATGATGAATTACGAGGACATCCAGGGCGCCGTGGTGTTCCTCGCCTCCGACGCCAGCCACTACGTCACGGGCAGCAACCTGGTGGTCGACGGCGGCTGGACCGCCATCTGATCTGCGGGGTGAACCCGGCGCGGTCACAGCCTGACGCGAAGGAAGGGTTTCAGGACCAGGGCTGCGGCCATCGAGATCATGACCGAGTAGAGAAGCCATCCGCCCGCTCCGCCGGCCCAGCCCTCGCGCGGTGGGTAGTGGATGCGGATCGATTGGACGGCCGAATCCGTGGAGAATGGTCTTTCCAGGGGATACAGCAGGATCGAGCTCCAATTGCGGTCCGGTCGCTGCGGGCTGATTCGGCGAGGTTGCTCTCCAACCACGAGCGTTTTCTCGGCCATGAGTTCACCGGCACGAAACCGCAGGATATGTTCGCCGGCCTGAAGCGGGCGGATCTTCCACCAGACTTCGTCCCGGGAGGGAATGCGCACCGGCCCGATCACAACCTGAAGAGGCGATTCAGCCTTCAGTTCGATCGCCGACATCGTCTCCTCCTGCCCTTCCGACAGTTCGACGGTCACCAGCGCATCTTCGCCGGCCTTCAGCGGCCGCCACTCGTACCACGATGCCATCTGTGCATAGACCAGGGTGACGGGCAGGGCCATCAACGCCAGCGGGCGCAGTGAGTGCCGCAGCAGCCGCAGGGCCTCGATCACCAGCCGGCCCTGGCACCGCATGGTGACCAGGAACTCGTCCTTGAAGAGGCGCAGGGCAAGCAGGTTGGCCTGAATGGCGTCACGCGTCCGGGCGATCGCGGGTTGGTTCGAGGTGTATTTGAAAGCCATCAGCAGCAGGAGGCCGATGACGCTGGAGATCAGTCCGCTGGACAGCCAGCCGGGAAGGACCTGGAGCCACCCGAGCGGTGGGCCCAGGACGAGGTCGGCCAGCCCGCTGAGCCGGGCCGCCACCGGCGACAAGATCGGATCAAGGGCATGCCCGAGATGCGTGGCTCCTCGAAGCAGGGTCCCGAGGGCGTCGTGCCACAGCCACTGCAGGGCATCCCCGATCCGCATCAGCAGCCAGTTGATCACTTCAAGCGCCACTATTCGATGTATCCCAATCCACGGAGGCGCTCTTCGACCTTCTCGTCGGTTTCCGCCGTCTCGAGTCGGCTGAGTTCCTTCTCGATGATGTGTACGATGAACTCGTCAGGGCTGCTGTAGCCGGCGATTTCGGCGATGCGTCTGACCCGTTCGTAGAGCGGATCGTCGATTCTGACTTTCATGGGCGTGGCTCCGCAGGTGGAG
Source organism: uncultured Planctomycetales bacterium (assembly GCA_964455315.1). Lineage (GTDB taxonomy): Bacteria > Planctomycetota > Phycisphaerae > UBA1845 > PWPN01 > CAYVVX01. The sequence goes on from CAYVVX010000162.1 coordinate 3,706, forward strand.
ACATGAACAGGTTCCTTCCGGTCATTTCCGCGGGTGCGACGATGCCGTACTCGGCGAGGATCGTAGGGGCCAAATCGATCAGCGACGGCTGGCCCGCCACGATCGGCCGGCTGGAGAAGAGCACGCCGGGTACTTCGTCCGCGGCGATGCAATGATCGGCGCTCCAGGCCGAGTCGTTGTCACTCAGCACGCTCGAGGTGATCTCGCCGAGCGTGGTGGCCCAGGACGCACGGTATCCACGGTGGTAGCCCAGGATGAGGTCCGGTGCGAACTCCATCTGTGCACCATCATAAACCTGGTCGGACCGGTAGACTTTCTTGATCACAGGCTGGCCGTCATCGTCGCGCACCGCCTCCAGGCGGCTGATCAACTCGCCCAGCAGAGCCTCGCGTTCGGCGCCGGATGTCACGATACCGTCGCGTTCCCGGCCGCGGAGGTTCAGGTACAGCCCGTTGAGCCCCAGGCCGTAGGCGCGGGTTCGCGACCAGTCACATCCCTCGAAGAGGCTCCCGCAGGTGGGTGGATGAAGGTAGCCGTTTTCCCGCAACCAGCTGTTGAGGTTGAATTGACGCCTGAAGTTGGCGAAGCCGTGGTCGCTCATCACCATGAGGGTCGCGTCCGGGCCGGCACGTTCCCGCACCTGGCCCACAACCTGATCGAAACGCTTGTACAGTTCTTTGATCAGCTGATGATTCTGTTGCGCCGCGGCCGCCGGCCGGGAGGGATGCGCTTCATCCGAATCCCACCAGAAGATGTGGGCCTGCAGATCGGTGCTCGAGAAATAGAAGAAAAGCAGCCCCTCGGTGAACTCGTCAAGGGCGTACTGGAGCAGATTAAGTCGTTCCTGCAGGACGGTGTCGGCCTGGTCCGCGTACTCCTGATCGGTGAAGATCCCGTTGGAGCGGGCCTTGTGATCCTCCTGGAAGCCGGTGGTGTAGAACATGCCCAGTTTCTCGGCGATGCCCTCGACGAATTGCGGCGGCTCCGAAATGCGCGCAGCCGGCTTGCTGGGGTCGATGTTGATCGGCGTGACATAGAGCCGAAAGTTCGGGGCCACCTCCTGGAGATAGAATCGGCATATGCCGCTCAGGTGTACATCGGGCAGGAAACTTGGCATCTGCTGGGTAAAGTCGATGCGCGTCCAGTCGCTCCACTGGTGTTCGGCCAGCAGCACCTGCTGGTCCTGCACCTCGATCAACACCGCCCGTGCCGCTAGGTCGCGACAGATCGTGAAGGGGACATGGATCGGCAGCGGGGTCTTAAGCGCACTGTTGGCAGGTCCGGTCAGCGTTGCCCGGGCGACGTCCTGGACGAACTCCACGGGGGAGCGCATGCCGCCGGCCTCCTCGCGGGTGAGTGGAGTGTCCTCCGCAAAGTGCTGATAGGTTCCGTAGGTGCCCAGCATGTCGGGGACGCCCATGCCGGCCAGGCAGCAGTGGTGGCCGTGAGAGGAGGGTTCCGGCGGGTAGTCGGCGGGGATGTCGTAGATTCTTGTCGGCACACCGGCCGCGTCAAGATAGCTCCAGAAGGGTGTGCCCTTGCGCTGGAGCAGGGTTTGCGTCGGGTTGTGATCGAACGGCCAGAAGGAGAGCGGCAGTCGATGTTCGCCGACCTCCCATCCATCTTCGCTCTGCACGGTCTCCGCGGCCGAGTAGAACGGCTCGCACTGTTTGTGTGGATTGCGGTGGACGAAATCGAAGATGCCGTGCACACCCGGGCCGGCACCGGTGATGAAACTGGACCACGCAACCGGGCTTTGTGGCGGAATGCTGGTGGCCAGAGGAGCAAATCCACCATCGCGGCGCATGCCATCGAGGTGGGGCAGTTCTCCCGCGTCCATCATCCGGATCACCAGGCGCGGATCCATGCCGTCGAATCCGATGATGATCGTTTTGCGCTTCGTGGCCGCGGTGCCTCGCGACTCCTGCTGATCGCACGCCACGCCGTACGCAGCCATGGCCACGCAGCACAGGAGTGGCGGCCACGCACCGAGCCAATGGCGATGGGGACGATGCGTTCTCATCAGCGCTGCCCCTTCCAGCCCTGTGGCAGGCGAACGCGAAGCGGCCGGCCATCCATGTGTTTGGCCAACGGCACTCCGAAGAGTTCGAGAGCGGTTGGGCCGATGTCCATCAGACGCGGGTGCTCGTCCTCGATGAGCACATTGCTGAACAGCACGCCCGGGATGAGCGAGGGGTCAATGCAGTGATCGCCGCTCCAGGGTTTTGTGTTGTCGTGGAATACACGGTCCGTGACCTGGCCCACCGCGGCCTCCCATGACACCCGGTATCCGCGGCCATAGCCCACGATGATGTCCGGAGCTTGATCCCGGTAGGGGCCCCGATAGGTGTCCTTCGCGACGTAGGCCCGATGGATGGCGACTTCGCCGGTTTCAGGATCACCCAGCCGGGTGAGCCGGTCCGCGAGCTCTTTCCGCAGTTGATCGGCCTCCACGCCGGGATCGACAATGCCCTGGGCTTCGCGCCCGCGAGTATTCACGTAGATCCCGGCCAACCCGATCGCGAAAGCCCGGGTGGCCGACCAGTCAACCCCGGCCAGGTATTTGCCGCCAGGCCCGTCACTCTGCAGCTTCAGGTAGCCGTTCTCTCGCAGCCACGCGTTCAGATCAACACCGCGGCGGAAGGAGTTGAAGCCATGATCGGAGATGACCATGAGGACCGTGCCGTCGCTTCCGCATCGCTCGAGTGTCCTCCCAACCAGTGCGTCCATCCGTTCGTACAGGGCTTCGATGGCGTCCGGACAGGGCGCATCCGGCTTGGCGGTGTTTGCGGGATGCTGCTCATCCAGGTAGCGCCAGAACATGTGCTGAATCCGGTCGGTCCCATCGAAGACGCAGACGCACAGCCCGTGTTTCGTCTTGTCCAGGGCGTCGAAGAACATCCTCTCGCGCTCCTGGTCAGCTTGAAGACACTGTCCGAGGAAGGTTGCATCGTTCAGAATGCCCGCATTCAGCGCCCAGGTATCCTCGGCCAGGCCCAGGGTGGCGAATCGTCCCTGATTCTTGGCGAGATAGGTGGAGAAGACGCGCGGGTAGGAGATGGGCAGGGCGGGCTTCTCGGGATCAATCTGGATCGGGGTGACGTACAGTTCGAACTCGGGATCCAGGCCGATGAGCAGGAACTGGCAGACGCCGCGAATCCTGACGGTCGGGCCGATGCGAAATGTGATCGGGATCCACTCGGAGTAGACGCCTGGATTGAGGGCATGCTTGCTCCCGTCGATGCGAAGCGTGGCCCGCTCCCGCTTCCGGTCGATGGTGACCGTAAAGGGACATCGCAAGGCTGTGCCATCACGCGCAATCGGGTTTTCCGGCCCGACGAGGAAGGCATCGATCGTGCTTCCCTGGCGCCGAACGTGGAACTGCTCGCCGCCGGTATGCTGCCCGGGGTCGACCGAGCGGGTCGAATAGTAGGAGAACGTGCCCTGCGATCCACGCAGGTCCGGGGTGCACATCGCCGACAGCAGGACACCGTGCAGTTTCTCGGGAGGAAAGGTGATCGGCACGCGCAGAATGCTGCTGACGATGCCGGCCTGCCCGAGGTCATGCCAGAATGGGCGGCTCTTGCGGAGCAAACGGATGTCCGGTTTACCGATCGGAATCTGGTACCCACCCAGGCGAAGGCTCCGCTCCGTCCCACGTATGCTGACCGAACTGAGCTTCGGCAGATAGGTGTGACGATCGCAGGCGAGGAAGTCGTAAATGTTGTGCTTGCCGGGGTTGCAGGCCGTCAGGAACGATGACCACGCCACTGGCGAGAGCGGTGGCAGCGTGGTGCCGAGCCGCTTGAAGCAGCCGGATTGGCGGAGGCCGGCGAGATTCGGCATGCGTCCGGCGTCCATGAATTCCTCGGCGAGATCGGGGTCAAGGCCATCGAGACCCAGGATGACGAAGCGCTGGATGCGGCTGCGGGCGTACGCTCTCCTCCCGCGGACCGCACGCCAGGTGTAGCGCAGCGGCCAGGTCATCAGGGTCAGGATGGCCGAGACCATCGCAGCGAACAGGACAAGGAATGAGCCAACGGCCGCGAAGCCCGCACCCGGTCCGATGTAGGCGAGAACCGTACCGGTGACGGAGAGATGATCCATGCCACCTGTCTCCAGACGCTGAAAGACCGGCGCCATTGTAGCCGATGATCGCGCTGTCCGAAGCGCCGTGCAGCCCGCGTCCTGGTGGGAACGCGCTGTTTATGGCGTACGCTGCTCGGTGGCGACCACCTTGGCCCGGATGTAGCCCGACTGGATGAATGAATGTTCGTAGAAGCAGGAATAGCCGTAGGCTGTGGCCAGCAGGATGTCCGGATCGCCGTCATTGTCGAAGTCAGCCACGACGATGGGCGCACCGGCGCCATAAGGGGCGGGCGGGATGTCCAGGCGTTCTGCCTTTTCGAAGAGCGGCTGCGCCCCCGCTCCCCGGCCGAGGAAAACGACGATGTCTGACGCGCTGGAGCCGGCCAGGACGTCGAGCTTGCCATCGCCGTTCCAGTCGGTGGCGTAGGGTTCGCCTCGGATGGCGAGTTTGCCGAGCTCCACCGGGGGCTCGAATCGTGGTGGATCATCGGCGGCTGGACGTGGCGCCTGCTGAAAGTACCGTACCATTCCGAGGCAGTCAGCGGCCACCAGGTCGGGCAGGTTGTCGCCGTTGAAGTCGCCGACCGTGTACGTCGGACGTGCGCCCTGGAGGGCCTCGAAACCCTCGAGCCCCTCGCCCACGTGAACCGGCTCTCCGCTGATCAGCTGCAGCCGTATCCCTTCGTACTCGAAGAGAGGCTTCTCGCGGGTGCCGCGGTTGGCATGCCACCAGAAGTGTCCGGGATGGTCAGCATCCATGTAGTCGAGCAGGCCATCGCCATCGAGGTCATACAGGCGCGGATGGTACCAGTCATCGCCAATGCCGGACAGGTGGGACTTCACGCGGCCGCCGGACAGGACAGAGATCGCGCCGTCGAAGATCCCCGGGCTTCCGCGGCCGGAGTTGAGCAGTACCGTGGGCGCGGCCACCGCATCGAGCAGCCCGTCGTTGTTCCAGTCGAGCATCTGGTTGGCGGCGAGCGGGGCGGCGCCCCACGTGCCGCGCAAGGCATTCTGGTGTGCCTCGAACATGGGTTCCTTGGTGGTGCCGGCGTTCCGGTACAGGTAGAGCTCCGTGCCCGAACTGACCACGAGATCCAGAATCCCGTCCGCATTCCAATCAGCCAGGCGGGGGGTTCCCAGCGATGATCGCGGGAAACTGCCTTTCCTCGGCATGGGGATCTCGTGCAGCCGGGGCTGCTGGCGGGAACCGTCGTTTCTATAGTAGCGCAGGAACTTGTCACGCGAGGATGAATCGCCGCCACCCCTGGTCATGGGCATGCTGCCGGTGATGAGATCCAGATCGCCATCATCATCGAGGTCGGCCACGGTGGGCGCTGCGGCCCACTCGACATCGAGCGGCTGGTCGTCCGCCTCGATCGCTCCCGAAAAGCGCAGGCGAGGATCTTGCTTCTGACCCGCGATGTTCTCGTACAGGAAGATGCGGCCGGTCACGTAGCCGCCGGCCAGCAGATCGAGATCGCCGTCGCCGTC
>CAYVVX010000163.1:0-2753 GCA_964455315.1 uncultured Planctomycetales bacterium
TCATCGTAGTTGAGCCCGTCGGTGCGGAATTCGCCGTCGCGCAGCACGTTGAAGGTGTGCAGCCCGAGCTCGCGGGCGTACACCAGCAGGGTGTCGTGCTTGCGGGCGAACCAGCGGGTGTTGCGGCCGCCGGTGCGGTAGGACCAGATCACCTCGTTCAGGAAGTTGTCCCCGCCGAAGAGGCTGTCCAGCATCACCTTGACGTGATGCACCGCGTGCCAGTCGAGATGCACGTACAGGGTTCCGCTGGCCTTGAGCAGCCGGCGCATTTCGGCGAAGCGGGGCTGGAGGAAGGCCAGGTAGCTGTCCAGCCCGCCGGGCCAGTGATCGGACAGGGCCGCGGCCGTACCGCTGTGCGTGCGGTTGCTGAAGAAGGGCGGATCGGCGTAGATCAGGTCGCAGCAGCCGTCGGGCAGCGCGGCCATGAACTCCAGGTTGTCGGCGTGGACGATGCGGTTCAAGGTCGGATCGTGTGGCGATGTCGCGGGTGAAGAACTCATGCCGCCACCTTCAGCAGAATGTGCGGCCAGGCGCCGACCACCGGCGGCGACAGCTTACGACGGTCAGCCATCGATGTCATGGGGTTCGATGCCCAGCGCATCCATGCGGCGGTACAAGCGGCTGCGGGAGATGTTTATCAGCTTGGCGGCGAGGCTGCGCTGCCCGTTGGCCCTGGCCAGAGCCTCGAGGATCGCCTTGCGCTCGATCTCCGCCATCATGTCATCGAGCCGCCGGGGCTCGGGGGCCGAGGCGGGACCACCGCGTCCGCAGCGCATCACCGCGGCCACGTCGCCGGCATGCAACCTCGCGTCGGGCGAGGCGGCGGCGGCTGATTCAATCACGTGGCGGAGCTCGCGGACATTGCCCGGCCAGTCATGGTGGTCCAGAAGCCTCCAGACTTCCGGTTCGACCTCGCGGATCGGACGGCTGCTCTGGTGGTTGATCTGTTCGAGAACATGCTCGACCAGCAAAGGCAGATCCTCCTTGCGGTCGCGCAGGGGAGGCAGTTCGATGATCATTACGCTGAGCCGGTAATACAGTTCCTCACGAAGTGTCCGCCCGCCCAGCAACTCATGCGGATCCCGGGAGACGGCGGCGATCACCCGCACCGACGCGGAGATCTGTTCAACAGTTCCGAGCGGGCGGACGCAACGATCCTGCATGGCCCGGGCCAGCCGCAACTGTGCCGATTCGGGCAGCATCTCGATGTCGTCGATGAACAGGGTGCCTCCGTCGGCGGCCTTGTACAGCCCGGGAAAGTCCTGGCTGGCGCCGGCGAAACTGCCGCGGGCGTAGCCGACCAGCTCCCCCTCGAGCAGGTCGCGGCGGGTGGCGGCGCAGCTCATGACCACGAAGGGACCGTCCTTCTGCAGGCCGTTGAAGTGGATGATCCGGGCGGCGGTCTCGCGTCCCGAGCCAGCCGGGCCGCAGATCAGCACCGGCCCGGAGTTGTGGGCGGCGGCGTGAATCCGCTCCATGACCACCTGCATGGCCGGGGAGCGGCTGACCATGCCCGCGAAGCCGTAGCGCTGCCGCGACTGGGCGCGCAGCGACTCCACTTCGTTCCGGAGGCTCTCAGTGGTGGCGCACCACTCCTCCTCGCGGTCCCGGGAAGCGGAGATGTCGCGCATCACGCCGATGACCATCTCGATTTCACCGGACGCATCGCGCACCGGGGCGTAGGTGGTCTCAACCCAGCGGGGCTCGCCGGAGCCGGTCACGATGCGCATCCGCTGGCGGGCCTCGCCCTGCTCGCCGCGAAACACCGCGAGCCCGGGGCAGAGCATCCCGCCGAGGCTGCGGCCGTGCGGATCGCGGCACTGCATGGCGGCGGCGCAATCGCAGGCCTGGCCGAGCATCTCCCGGCTGCTCAAGCCGGTGATGCGTTCGCAGGCCGGGTTGAAGACGACGAAGCGGCGATCGCGATCGAGGACGAAGACGCCGTCCCCCGCGCTGTCGATCAATCGCTCAAGCGCAACGTCGGCGTTGGGCAATGAGGACATAGTGAATTGAACCTCCGGCGAACAGGTCTGCTGACACTATCCTATTGTTCCGCGGAGGCGGGATCAAGCGGCAGGGCCCGTTGAAGCGGGGCCCGCAACACTTTCAGCGGGTGGCAGGATCAGGCGCACCCGCCTGGCCGTGGCGTTGCCTGAACTCACCGGCGGGACGCCGGTGCCACACCTCCCCGCGGGCAAGCCCCCCCGGACGACGGATCAGTCCTCGCCCTGGGCCTTGGTGTAGGCCATCACGCCGTCGAACTCGTTGAGCTTCTCGAGGTGGGTCCAGCGATGGCTGGCGGCCACCTTCTGGAGGAGGGTCAGCAGATCGGCATCCTGAAGGTCGCCGGACTCCTGCCGCAGCATAAACCGGCAGAACCAGTGATCCACGCAGTCGGTCATGGCCCGGCTGGGCGGATACACGCGTGTGCCGCGGTTGGAGATCATCTTCAGCCGCAGGGCGGTGCCTTCGGCCAGGGCCTCGAGGCTCTTGCCCAGGGTGACCGCGTCGAGGCCCGACTCCACGAAGACGTCGGCGCCGACCACCCGGCGGCTGGCCACCTTGACCATGTCCGGCGCGCTCGACACCTGAGGCAGCTTGAGCGGCTTGACGTCGCGGACCCGCCACTTCGTCGCCTTGCGCCCGAGGTTGGACACGATGGTGTCGGTGAATTCGGTGGTCGAGGCCGCCCCGACATCGCCGACCACGTCGCGAGTCCTGGCCTTGCCGTCCTCCAGGGTGACCAGCAGGGC
>CAYVVX010000163.1:2763-9271 GCA_964455315.1 uncultured Planctomycetales bacterium
GGCGTGCTCGATCGACGCGGCCGCATCGAACTCCTGGATGTGCCGCAGCATGAGCACCGCGGAGAGGATCACGGAGGTGGGGTTGATCACGTTCTTGCCGGCGTACTTGGGGGCCGAGCCGTGGACGGCCTCGAAGATGGCGACGTCGTTGCCGATGTTGGCGGAGGGGGCGAAGCCGAGCCCGCCGATCAGCGCTGAACTCAGGTCGCTGATGATGTCACCGTTCATGTTGGTGGTGACGATGACGTCGAACTGCTCGGGGCGCTTGACCAACTGGTGGGCGCAGTTGTCGATGATGATGTGGCTGGATTCAATGTCGCCGTACTCGGGCGCGATGGCCTCGAAGGTCCGCTTGAGCAGCCCTTCGGTGAGCTTCATGATGTTGGCCTTGGTGGCGCAGGCGACCCGCTTGCGGCCTTCCGAGCGGGCGAATTCGAAGGCCAGCCGGACGATCTTCTCGCAGCCCTTCCGGGAGATGAGCTTGAGGCACTGGGCCACGCCGGGGGTCTGCCCGTGCTCGATGCCCGCGTAGAGATCCTCGACGTTCTCGCGGACCACGACCAGGTCGATGCCGCGCCCGGTGTACGGCGTGGGCACGCCGGGCATCTCGCGGACCGGGCGGATGTTGCCGTAAGTCTCAAAGAGCTTGCGCAGGGTGACGTTGGCGCTCTTCTCGCCGTGGCCGACCGGGGTTCCCAGCGGGCCCTTCAGCACCACCCGCGTGCGGTGGATGGACTCGATCGTCTCCGCGGGCACACCGGAGGGCAGGCCCTTCTTGAAGACGACCTCGCCTGCTTCACATTGATCCCACTCAACCCGGGCGCCCGCGGCCTCGACCAGCCGCCGGGCCGCCTGAACGCACTCCGGGCCGATGCCGTCGCCCGGGATCAATGTCACCAGTTTCTTCTCGGTCTTGGTCGCTGCCATGAAAACGGGGCCTCCTCAGTCGACACGGCGTCCGGGGCCTCCGCGGGGGCCTTCGCCGAAGCTCGTTCACGTTGTCAGTCCAACCGCCGGATACCGGTGGAGCGAAGAGTGTACCGCAGCTGCGGGCGGGGGTGCAAATCACCGGGACGGGCAAAGAGAAAGGGCTTCGCCGGCGGTACGCGCCGACGAAGCCCGGATAGACGAATCAAATCAGGTCAGGACGCGAGCCGGGCGTCGTGCAACGGCTGGATCCTGATGGAGCATCAGAACGAGTAGACCACGCTGATCGCGGCCGTCATCTGGCAGCCGTCGTCCACAAAGGGGTCGTTGTTGTCCGAGGTGTCCAGGCGGAATTCCGGACGAAGCAACAGCCCGTTGAGCCACCTGTCCTCGGGGAACGGCGTGTAGCCGAACCCGGTGGTCATGGAGTAGAAGTTGCCGCGGTAACCGGTGCGGACACCGTTCTTGTCGGCGAACCACTCGGCCCGGTTGGCCCAGTACAGGTTGTCCAGCAGGTCGTACTTGACCATGTAGGCAAGGCCGTACCAGCCGGTGTCGCGGGTGTGCACGCCGCCGTTGGAGCTGACCGCGCCCTCGGCATCACACTGCAGCGTGTAATAGGTGTCCAGAACACCGGTCAGCTTCTCGGTGAACACGTGGGTCCAGTTGGCGTCCCAGATGTAGCGATTCTGTCCGCCGTAGGTATTGGTCACCTCTTCGGGACCAGCGATGAAGGCGAAGTTGACTACATCTCTGGCATTATCAGCCAGGGTCTCCTCGGAGGCCCAGTAGAAGCCCGCGTGCCAGGAGGCACCGTGGTTGTTGTCCTTGAACTGGTCCCAACCGCGGGAGACGCCGAAGTGGGCGTTGAAATTCTCCCCGATCCAGTACTTGGCCAACACCCCGGTATGGGTGAACGGACCATAACCGAAGAGCATGGAGCGGGAGGCCATCCAGTTCGACGGAGAAGGAATCACCTCGGCGCCCACGGTGGTCACCCACTTGCCGAAGATGACCTCCAGCCCCTGGTTTTCGGCGGTCTTGATCCACAACCGGGCGTAGAAGTCCAGCAGGTCGAACGAGTGGGTATGGGTCTCGTGATCGAAGAGACCGACCGCCGCGTTCACCCGTGAATCGGCGCCATAGAGGGGAGTTACATGGAAGCCGAGATCGATCGGCTTCGATTTGTCGACCGAGCGGTCGATCACGATCGCGAGCTGGTTCATCTTCGCATTGTCGGGCTTGTTGGCCTCGTAGACGCGCAGGGGCAGGCCCGCCCGGCTGCCGCCCGGACCGTGCAGGATGCCGGTAAACGACGTCTCCACCCAGCCGCTCATGGTCAGCCCGATCTCATCCATCGGCTGAGCCAGACCGGCCATGTCGAAGAGTTCCATGAGCGGGGTGCGCTCGGCGGGCGCTTCCACGGAAGCAGGCTCGGCCGCGGGCTCGGCGCCGTTGCCGCCGCCCACCTTCACCGACGAGTCGGTGATCTGGACCTCGCCGGTGGAGTTCTGGCCGGCGGCGAGCGCTGTGCTGACGGCAACGCCGCCCACCAGGAAACCGATCACCATGCCGAAACCAGGCGTCTGAGACAGTATGTGCTTCAACACATGAACCTCCTTTCAGGAGGAGAAGGCATCTGAAAGCAGGTGCGGAAGGCGATGCCTCGCACACCCGCGACCGGCGGTGCCCATCTCAGTTCGTCAGGCCTGGTCAGATTTCGATGCCGCTCGGGGCCAGCAGCAGGTTGATCACGCCAATGATGGTCCCGTTGACGATCTCGCCCCACTTGTTCACCCAGAAGTCCTCGGGCAGGCAACTGCCGCTGAACATGGCACCGGCGGTAACCAGGAACATGAGCTTGGAAAGCCTTGCACGCATCAGTCGTCTCCTTTCGAGATGAGGCCGGAGGACGAAACAGCTCGCCCTCGCGTGCCGGGACGCATCGTGGACGGGGAACTTCCCGCAGGCCCCCGCCATTCACAAGCGTCCGAAACCTGAATTCGCATGTCGTTAACGAAAAAGCAGGCATCCCGCGCACCACGCCGTGCGCTGATTGCCGAACCGGAAGAAAACCGGGGAAAGACGGACTCCCGCCAGGGAACGGGCTCCTCCGCGGTCATCCCGCGTTCATTGCTGAAGACCTGAAGTTGAGCTCCCTCGGGGCGCCGGCAGAAGCACAGGCGACCGGGGCTGCGTCAGCCTGCCGCGCCAACGGCACAAACGCAACCACAGCCAAGCGATGTGCCGCCATCCACCATAACTCGACGCCCTCGGCAAGAAAAAAACTCACCAAAACTCTCGTTAGGGGTGATTTTCGCCCGGTCCGGACGATCACACCATGATCAGGCCGGAGCCCTGGCCGCCTGGCGAACGCGCCGCGCCGGCCGGGGAAGACCCCACCACAACAACGTCAGCAGGGCGACCACGCCGCCACCCCACACGCAACCTGCCCGGAGCCACCCGGAAAGATCCACCGGGCCCGGCACGGGGACCAGGGCCGACATCAGCCAGACCACCGCTCCAGTCCAGATCGCGTGTGCATGCATCGACCTATCGCTCCGCGAAAGCCCAAAAAAAGCGGGCGGTGGGAGGATTGAAAATGCGCCTGTTTCATCTTCAATCCACATCAGCGCCGGCACCGCACCGGACGCCCCCACCAGCCCAGCCCTCTAAGCCCGCCGCCAAGGCGGGTTGCTTGAGCGGCCCTGTGGCCGCGTCATCTGTCGTTGACCTCGACACCACCGAACGGCGCGAACCACCGCGGGCCCGCCGTTCGGACAGAGAGCTATGTAGGCACGCTCCATGCCAAACTCAGCGGCACTGAATCGAGGCGCCACAATCCGCCATAACTCATTAAGATTAAATCGTTTGCGATGAGGAGGTCGGATCCGGAGGAAGGTCCGGCCGGCCCTGGCCCTGCCCACCGGGTAGGCGGGTGCTGAATCGCTGCCCAGGCAAAGGGCGACCCGCAACCAGGGGCAAGACTGCGGCGCACAGCAGGGAATCAGCAGCCAGACGAAATGCCGTCAGTCGATCGAATGCAGGCGGCGGGCGGGCGCGGGGGAGTATTCCGGGCACGGCCAGCCGCGTCGCTGGACCGCGCCCGCGAATGCTCCGACTCAAACTCAGCGCACAATAGAGACCAGTGGTTCCGGGATCGAGATCCGGTGCCCATCGAAGGCGGGCACCGCTTCCACCGCTGCGGTTCGCTGGCCCGGAGTCACTGGAGGGGAGGGTGATTTGCCGAGCTGCTCTTCGAGCTTGGCGACGACCTCGCGGATCTTCTCCTGGCGGATGCCGGTCGGGGTCTGGCGACGAATCCATTCGTCGGCGGCCAGCAAGCCTTCGATCTTGCGATTGGCCAGGATCACCGTGGAGTGGTTCTTGTTGCCCATAGAGCGGCCGATCTCCGGGAAGCTCATCTCCGTGTGCTTCCTCGCGAGATACATCGCGATACCGCGCGCCAGCGCAATCGTCCGTGCTTTCCGCGATGTATGGAGATCGGCCGGGCTCATACCGAAATAAGTCGCCACCGTCTGGTCGATTTCATCGAGCCCCAGCGACCGCTGGGTGCGCTGGAGATGATCGGCCAGGGCCCGGCTGGCCATGGCCAGGGTGATGGGCTGATGGATCAGTCCGCTGAACATGACCACCTTGAGCAGGGCTCCCTCGAGCTCGCGCACATTGGCCCGGAGATGCTCGGCGATGTAGCGGATCACCTCCTCGGGCACCGGCTTGCTGGTCACCTGGGCGGCGCGATGGCGGAGGATGTCGCAGCGCATCCTGAAATCGGGGACTTCCATGCGCACGACCATGCCGGAGACGAAGCGGTTGAGCAGTTGATCGCTGAACTGCCCGATCAGCTTGGGATGGGCGTCCGACGCGAGAACCAGGTGCTTGCGCTGACCCTCGATGGCGTTGAAGGTGTGGAGGAACTCCTCCTGGGTGTGCTTCTTGTTGGCCAGGAAATGCACGTCGTCGATGATCAGCACGTCGAGGTGGCGGTACTGCTGCCGAAAGGTGTCGATCTGCCTGGTGCGCAACGCCAGCACGAAAGCGTTCATGAACTCGTCGCCGGTCAGGTAGGCCCAGCGGCAGGTGGGATGCTTCTCGGCCAGCTCATTGCCCAGGGCGTTGAGCAGATGCGTCTTGCCGATCCCGCAGCCGCCGTGAATGAACACCGGGCTGAACGCGTCCGCGGCCCGCTCGGCGATCCGCCGCACGACCGACACGGCCAGCTCGTTGGCCGGGCCGACGATCAGGTCGGTGAACCGTCCGCGAAGCTTGCGCCCGTTCAGGGGAGGCATACCGCCGCGCCGATGCTGCCGGGCGACGCGCTCGGGATTGGTGGCGATGAAGTCGGCCTGGCTGTTGAGCTGGGCCTTCTTGAGGGCCGGCAGCAGCTTGGCATCGACCACGAAGGAGACGCGGCCCTCCTGGCCGGTCACCTGCTGGAGGGCCTCCATGATCGGATCGCAGAAGTGGCGCTCGATGTACCCGCAGATGAAGGCGTTGGGGGCACTGACCTTGAGATGCCCGTCGGCGAAGATGAACTGGACCGAACTCTTGAACCAGGTTTTGTACCGCCCGGGGCCGATCGCTTCGGAGACTTTCGTTTGAAGAGTGGTCACGACGTCGGCGCGCGGAATGTTCACGGCGACTCCTTCCCGCTTTTCTCGGGTCTTCGGGTCAGTCAGAAGATGCGATACTGCATTGCCCGGCGACGTGATCGGCTGCTTCCCGCGGCCGCCGGTATTGCCGGTTGCCCGGCTGCGACAGGCGTAAATTACCGTCCAGTCTTCACCGAATCAATACTTAATCCTGACATCACAACAACGAATTCGGGGCAGGATTCGGCGGGAGCGAAACTTGCGGACGAAAAAAAAACTTTGTCCACCGCGTGCGCGGAATTGTTGAAAAGATGCGGATAAAGACGTGGAGAAGCGATCCAACTCGTGACCGACGTTGAGGATACGGACTCAGTAGAAGTCCGAAAACAACCTAAACGGTAATATCGGCATGACCGGCTTGCCGGGTCCAACAATTCGTGCCGAGCGCCGTGAAACCGGTGTCAGCCCCGATCAGGTCCGGTAGAACCCCGGCGGATTCCACCGAAACCGGCACCCACCTGCGCGGGCATGCCCGGTCCGACGATGGTCCGATCCTATCGAAGGTCGCCTGCACATCAAACCTTGCCCATCCTGCCGAAATTCCTTGCTCCCCCGGCAAACTCAATCGTAGACTCCTCTCGTGGCACTTTGGTTCGTGGGGAGGGTCAGATCATGGCCGGATGTACAATTCAGTCCGTCGTCAGGCGTCTCAGGGGTTTCGCGTCCGACGAACAGGCGGTCACGGCCGCGGAATACGCGATCATCCTCGCGCTGATCGCGGTGGTCTCCATGGCCACCATCGGATCGATCGGGTCCAAGTTCCACACGCTGTACGTGACCATTTCCGGGGCGATGCCGGAAGCTCTGTAAGGCAGGATCGTCCTCTGTCGGCGAACCCCTGTCCCAGGCGGCGTGCATGGGGTCGGTCCCCCTGGCAGCGCACGCTCAGTGCGAGGATGCCCCGCTGC
>CAYVVX010000164.1:0-4218 GCA_964455315.1 uncultured Planctomycetales bacterium
CGGCGGATCTCCGCGCTGGTGCGCCCGGAAGGATCGATGCGATCGAACAGCTTGCCGGCCTGGCCCAGCTCCGCCTCGCGCTCTCCATCCGTATCGGCGGACACCAGCCGGTCGGCGTCCAGCTCACGCCAGTCGCGGGCATACGCCCTGGCCGCGATCAAGGTACCCACGCCGACCTGCCCGCCGTGCAAGGCCATGCGTCGGCCGTCGGCGTGGGCGGTCATGTCCAGGTAATGGCTGATCACGTGCTCCCAGCCGGAGATGGGGGCGGTGTGGCGAATCACGGACATGCACATGCCGGCCAGCAGCAGGGCCTCGATGAGCGTGCGGACACCGTCGGGCGAGCCGGAGGCGATGGCCCCGGCCTCATCGATCATGAGCTGCTCGGACGGTTTCAGCAGCCGGTCGGGCACCGCGCTGAACCTGTCGTCCATGCCCAGCAGTTTCGCGAGGTACCAGTCGCCGTAGGCCACGCTGCGGGCCAGCACGTCGGCGAAACCCGCGGCGGTCATCAACGGCGGCGCCGACGCCAGCGTGGGCAGGTCGCAGACGATGGCGTCGGGCACCTCGGCCGCGAAGTTGCGCTTGCAGCCGTCGTGCAGCAGCACGGCGATGGCCGAGGTGTACGCGGTCACGCTGGCGGCAGTCGGGAAGCAGATGAAGGGGATGCGGCGATTCGACCCTTGCTCGGCCAGGGTGCGGGCATACTTGGCGACGTCGGTGACACTGCCGGCACCGACGGAAACGAGGGCGGCGAACCCGCCAAGCTGATCCGCCAGGGCGGCCGCGTCGGCGGGCCCGGGGTGGTATTCGGGCTCGTTCTCCTCTGAGAGGGTCACGGAAGTCACGCGACATCGCCTGGCCAGCGCCGCCGCGACCATCGGCTTGAGCGGCTCGCGTCCGCGCCGGATCGCCGTGCGGTCGGCCACCAGCAGTACCGGTCCACTGCCGGCCAGCGACGCGGTCAGATCGGCCAGTGCTTCCAGCCCGTCCGGCGCGATGACGATGTGCCGGCAGGCGACGGGGTCGATCTGCTCGCCCGGCTCGGCCCAGGTCAGCGCGGCGGCGTTGACCGCGGCGAGGTCGGTCGGGTCCAGAGGCGCGGGTGGTTGGGCGTTCATGGGCGGCATTGTAATGCATCCTCGTGCGGCCATCGGCGCCGCGGGGCGACATTATCGGGCCGGCCTGAGAATCCTCACGGTAATCAGCACGACCCCGGCCTGCGCAGACGATATGGGAGATGATTCTGTCTCCGGTGAGGTCGTCGCGTGGAACTCCTGCCCGTTGCCCGGTGCTCGAACCGACATCGCCGCCGCGGCGTTGCCCTTCTGCTGGCGATGATGGCCGTGCTGATCGCCTCGGTGCTGGCCTACGGCTTCGTCGGACGGCAGAGCACCTCCATCGCCATCGCCCGCAATGGCAGCGACCTTTGCCAGGCCCGCGCGGTGGCCGGCAGCGGACTTGAACTGATGCTGGGCTACCTGGAAGCCACGCCGACCTGGCGGGATGTTCGTGTCCAGGGCACGTGGATCGCGAACCAGGCGCTGAGCGGGGGAACGTTCTCGGTCAGCGCCCAGGATGGCTCCGACGTCAACGGCGACGGCGTCATCGCCGTGCCCGCCGAGGGCGATGGGGACCTGTCCGCCGACAACGGCGGCAATGACGATGTGTTCACGCTGACCATCACCGGGCGATATGGCGACAGCAGCCACGTGCTGCGGGCGGTGATCACGCCGCTGGCCGGCGATGAGAGCCTGGTGGGACACTGGAAACTGGACGAGAACAGCGGCTATATGGCCGAGGACTCCAGCGGCAAGGGGCACGACGGCACGGTCACCAACACGACAGCACCTGATTGGCAGCCGGCGCGCATCGACGGCGGCCTGGACCTGGACGGTACGGACGACTACGTCGACGTGGCCGATCACGCCGATCTGGATCTCTCCACCCAGGGCACGCTGGCCTGCTGGGCCAAGATGGACCTGTTCAAAAACTTCGCGGGGCTGATCCACAAGGGGGATCAGAAGAACTTCTCCGATGAAGCCTACACCGTTCAGTTGTGGTCGGGCAGCTACGTCTACTTCGGGCTCAAGGGCAGTGCCAACCGCAACCTGACCTGCCCCACGCACCTGCTCACCAACACCTGGTATCACATCGCCGCGGTATGGGACAGCACCGGCATGCGCGTCTATCTCAACGGCGTGCTGGAAAAGTCCTCGACCAGCACCGTGGTGGCGATGAACTCGGCCGGCGACCTCAACCTTGGAGCCCAGTTGCCCGTCTATTACAGCAACTCCTACAAGAACCTGCCCTTCGACGGCGTCATGGACGACATCCGCATCTACAACCGGGCCCTCTCCGCGACGGAGATCCTGGATCTGGCCAACCTGAACGCCCCGGCGGGCAGCACCACCTACCTGGTCGATCTGCGCTAGCGCAACCCGGGCATAGGCAATGCATTCATCCCCGGCTACAATTGTCCCTGCCAAGGGACGACGCCGATGCGAGATCGGCGCGACTTTTCAGACCAAGGAGGCTTATGGGCTTCTTCCTCCCCACCGCGGCGGCCGGCAACGGGCTGAGCCTGGCGACCTTCGGGCGCAGCGGCGAGATCATGGGCTTCTTCTATCCGCGGATCGACTTCGCCCAGAACGTCCGCGAGGGCATGCCCGCGGTGCAGCTCTCCGACGGGTTCCACTGGTGCTTCGCGGACTGCTTCCGGACCGAGCAGGCCTTCGTGCCCGGCGGGAATGTCCTGATCACCCGGCTGCAACATCACAGCCGGCCGCTGACCATCGAGATCACCGACGTGGTACCACCGGGCGAGCAGGCCCTGGTGCGGAGGATCGCGATCACCAGGGATGCCTCGGTCGGCGACGTGCGGTTCCTGCACTACTTCCGGCTGGCCGTGGGCGACTCCGATCTGCGCAACGGCATTCATGCCTACCCGGCGAAAAACCTGGTCATCCAGTACTACCGCAACGTGGCCCTGGCTCTGCATGCGGGCGCACCGTTCGCGGTGCGCTGCGGTTCGCTGCACCAGGACCAGGCCTCGGCGGACGGCGCGACCAAGCAGGGCATGATCGCCGGCGATTTCGGCGGCGGCTTCGAACAGTCCATCGGGCGGGTCGACTTCGCCATCGCGTTCAAGCCGGTCACGGGGATCTCCTGGGAAACCGTCATGGTCCTTGCCGGGGCGCCGAGCCGGGAAGGCGCCGCGGCCTGCGCCGCGCGGCTGGCCCGCGAGGACTTCGCCGGGCTGACCGCGTCCGCGAACCATCGCGCCCGGGTCATCCTCGACGCGGCCGGCGATTGCCCGGTCCCGGCGCTCAAGCCGGCCTTCGAGCGGGCGGTCATCGCCCTGCACGATCTCTACGACCAGAACGAAGGCACCCTGATCGCCGCGCCGGAGTTCGACCCTGCCTACCAGCTTTCCGGCGGCTACGGGTACTGCTGGCCGCGCGACGCCGCGGTCTCCTGCCTGGCGTTGCAGAGGATCGGCGCGACCGACATGGCCCGGCGGTTCTTCGACTGGGCGGCGCGGACCCAGCTTGAGGACGGCCACTGGTACCAGCGCTCCTGGACGGACGGATCACCCGCGTCGGCTTGGTGCGTGCGCGACGGCGAGATCCAGCTCGACCAGACCTGCGCGATCCTGCATGCGGCCGGCGTGTTCGCCCGGCGGCTCCGGGAGGCGGGCGAACCGGAACGCGCGGATCACTTCGTGGAACGATGGCTGCCGACGGCCCGGCGGGCGGTCCTGGCGATCCTCGCGCACATCGGCCCCGACCACCTGCATCGCACGGCGATGGACCTGTGGGAGAACAGCACCGGATCGTTCACCTATACCCAGGCGGCGGTGATCGCGTCACTCCGCGAAGCGGAAGAGGTGTTCGGCATTGAGCCGAAGGCCACCGGCGGTGCGGTGCGCAAAGCGCTCGGTGACGCCCTGCTGCGAACCTTCTGGCGGAAAGAGGAGAACTGCTGGTTGCGGCGGATCGCCCCGGACGGCCATCCCGATCCGACCCTGGACTCCTCGGCCATGGGGCTGATCGACCCGTGGGAGACGCTCAATCTGCACGACGCCGAAGATCGGCGGCTGGCCGGGCTCACCCTGGACGGGATCAGCGATCGCCTCCGATCCGAGGTGAAGGGCGGCGGAGCCATCCTGCGCTTCCAGGCGGAATCGTACATGGGCGGCGGGCCGGGCTGCGTCAA